>NZ_JBIVDY010000006.1:358602-452381 GCF_044747365.1 Kitasatospora sp. NPDC090091 | reverse complement strand
TGAAACGGGGGTACTTCGCCCGCTTCTGCCAGAAGTTGGAGAACGCCCCCTGCAGATGGCGCAGAGCCTGCTGCAACGGGACGGAGGAGACCTCGCAGAGGAACGCCAGTTCCTCGGTCTTCTTCCACGCCGTCAGCATCGCCGACGTGGCGTTGTAGTTCACCCGTTCCCGACGCATCGTCCATGCCTCGGACCGGGCGGCCAACGCCTTGTTGTAGACGAGCCGCACACACCCGAACGTGCGAGACAGCTCGGCCGCCTGCGCGTCGCACGGGTAGAAGCGGAACTTGAATGCCCGCTTCACGTGAGTGGCCGTCACGGATCACACGCTAGCAGCAATCTTTGTGACCATCCGCCGGGCGATCGTCTTCCGAGACGCCATACCGCCTCAGCGACGGTCTGGCGTCTCCCGTCCCGCTACGCGGGCGATCCGTTTCCTCTCCTGGCTGAAGCCGGGACTATCCACGGAGGTATCAGATGACCGAGACCACGACGGTGCCGCTGGAGCGGCTGCGCGCCGACATCGAGCAGTTCTACGCCCGGCACATGCAGCTGCTGGACGGCGGCCGGGCCGAGGAGTGGGCGGCCACCTTCACCGAGGACGGCACGTTCCGGCTGCCCGGCCGGCCCGAGCCGAGCCGCGGCCGCGCCGAGCTGGCCGAGGGCGCCCGCAGGGCCCGGGCCACCCAGGAGGCGGCGGGCGAGACCCACCGGCACTGGCACGGCATGCTGGACGTCGAGGCGCAGCCGGACGGCAGCGTCTCCGTGCGCTGCTACGCCCTGGTGTACCTGACGCCGCGCGGCGGCGAACCGCGGCTGCACCGCGCCTGCGTCTGCGAGGACGTGCTGGTGCGCACGGACGGCGGCTGGCGGGTCCGCACCCGGGTGGTGACCCGGGACGGCCACTAGGCCAGGGCCCACGACGCGTCCGGCGAGGTGCCTCGAAGGCCCGAACAGGGGCCTTCGAGGCACCTCGCCGGTGGTCGCACCGGACGGTCCGGGGTGCCGGAACGAGCAGTCGGCCGCGGCGGCCGGCTGCTCGTAGGTCAGTTCGATTTTCGGGTGCCTCCTGTGGCATGAGCACCATGCGCGCGTGGAAGAACTCCCGTGCGGATCCGCCACATTGGTCCGCCTGCTCCATCACGTACTGAACCGCACCGCACTCTCGGATCCCCTGGAAGGAATCCCATGAAGCGCAAGTTCGTCGCCGTCGCGGCCGCCGCCGCCCTCTCCCTCACCGGTACGGCCACGCTCGTAGCCAGCCAGGCCTCCGCCACGGAACACCCGGGCGCCGGCTCCCAGCTTAGGCCCGGCCACCTCCCGCCGTTCGCCGGTCACGCCTACCTGGTGACGGTGGCGGACACCGGCGCCGTCTACCGCAACACCTTCTCCGCGGACGGCAAGTCGGTGACCGGCCTCACCGTCAAGGGCTCCAACCCGGGAAGAACCTTCACCGCCCCCGACCTGGCGGTGCAGACCGGCCCGAGGCAGTACTTCATCTCGTGGATCGAGCCCGGTGACGTGACCGTCAGTCAGGTCGCCGACTTCGAGAAGCACACGGTGGAGTTCTACGTCACCTCGACCGACAGCGCCGGTACCCGTTCGGGGGCGGTCTACCACGCGACCCTCACGCAGGTTTCCTGACGTCGGTTCCGCTTCCGGAGCACGTGGTCGGTGCCGGGGCCCCCACCCGCGGGTGGGGGCCCCGGACCGGGCCGCCGCTCAGGCGGCCGGGGCCTCGACGGCCACCGCCGAGTTGAAGCCGCCGTGCCCGCGGGCGAGGACCAGCGCGCGGCGCAGCGGCTGCCGGCGCGGCTCGGTGACCAGGTCGAGCGCGTACCCGGCCGCCGGGCGGCGGACGTTGGCGGTCGGCGGGATCACCTGGTCGCGCAGGGCGAGCAGGGCGGTGGCGACGTCCAGCGGGCCGCTGCCGGCCGCGAGCCGGCCGGTCATGGTCTTGGGCACGGTGACCGGCACCCCGTGCGGGCCGAACAGGCCGGCCAGCGCGGCCGCCTCGGCGCGGTCGGCGGCGGGCGTCCCGGCGGCGTCGGCGAAGACCACGTCGACGTCGGCGGGCCGCCAGCCGGCCTGGTCGAGCGCCTGGCGGGCGGCGCGGCGGAGGCCGGCGCCGTGCTCCGCGCCGCGCTCCGGTGCCGCGTGGCCCCGGCCGTGGCCGTGGCCGTGGCCGTGGCCGTCGAAGGAGGTGCCGTAGCCGGTGAGCCGGCCGTGGATCCGGGCGCCGCGGGCCCGGGCGGCCCCGGCGTCCTCCAGGACGAGGATGGCGCCGCCCTCGCCGAGGACCTGGCCGCAGGCCCGGTCGTCGAAGGGCAGGTAGGCCTCGGCCGGGTCCTCCCGGGTGCTCAGCGTGCCGCTGGTGAGCTGGGCGGTCCAGCTCCAGGGGCAGAGCGAGCCGTCGACGGCGCCGCTGACCACGACCGGGGTGCCCTTGCGGATCAGCCGCCGGGCCTGGGCGAGCGAGTCCAGGCCGCCGGCGCCGTCGGCCACCACCACGCCGCTGGGGCCGCGCATGCCGTGCCGGATGGAGATCTGGCCGGTGTTGACGGCGTAGAACCAGGCGAAGGACTGGTAGGCGCTGACGTGGGCGCCGCCCTTGGACCAGAGGTTCTGCAGTTCCCGCTGGCCGAACTCGAAGCCGCCGGCGGTGTTGGCGGTGACCACGCCGATGTCGTACTCGGACAGGTCTGCGGGGTCGAGGTCGGCGTCGGCCAGCGCCCACTCGGCGGCGACCAGGGAGAGCCGGGTGACCGGGTCGGTCTGCGGCAGGAGCCGGTTGGGCAGCAGGGCGGCCGGGTCGAAGCCGGTGATCTCGCCGGCCAGGCGGGACGGGTAGGGCTCCGGGTCGAACCGGGTGAGCCGGCCGATGCCGCTCTCGCCGCGCAGCGTGGCGGCCCAGTAGGCCTCCAGGCCCACGCCGTTGGGGGCGAGGACGCCGAGGCCGGTGACGACGGTGGTCATGCGGCGCGCTCCTCGGGCCGGGCGAGCACCATGGCGCTCTGGAAGCCGCCGAAGCCGCTGCCGACGGTCAGGACGGTGTCGAGGTCCTGGCGCCGGGCGTGCAGCGGCACGTAGTCGAGGTCGCACTCCGGGTCGGGGGTGTGCAGGTTGGCGGTGGGCGGTACGACGCCGTGCCGCAGGGCGAGGGCGCAGGCGGCGATCTCGATCGCGCCGATGGCGCCGAGGGAGTGGCCGATCATCGACTTGATGGAGCTCATCGGCGTCTCGTAGGCACGGGCGCCGAGCGCCAGTTTGACGGCGGCGGTCTCGTGCCGGTCGTTCTGCTTGGTGCCCGAGCCGTGCGCGTTGACGTAGTCGATGTCGGCGGGCCGGGCGCCGGCCTCGGCCAGCGCCAGCCGGATCGCCTCGGCCATCTCCCGGCCGTCGGGGCGCAGTCCGGTCATGTGGAAGGCGTTGCAGCGGGAGGCGAAACCGGTGATCTCGGCGTAGACGGTGGCGCCGCGGCGCACCGCGTGTCCGTACTCCTCCAGGACGAACATCGCCGAGCCCTCGCCGAGCACGAAGCCGTTGCGGGTGACGTCGAAGGGCCGGGAGGCGTGCTCCGGGTCGTCGTTGCGGGGCGTGGTGGCCCGGATGGCGTCGAAGCAGGCGAGGGTGATCGGGGAGATGGGGGCGTCGGTGGCGCCGGCCACCATGACGTCGGCGCTGCCCTCGGCGATCAGCTCGCGGGCGTGGGCGACCGAGTCGAGGCCTGAGGTGCAGCCGGTGGAGACCACGGCGGCCGGGCCCTCGGCGCCGACCCGACGGGCGGTCTCGGCCGCCATCGAGCTGGGCACCAGGTGGTTGTAGAGGTGCGGCACGGCGTAGCCGTGGTCGACGAGCCAGTTCCGCCCGCCGTCGCTGACGGCGACGTACTCGCGCTCCAGGCTGGTGGTGCAGCCCACGGCGCTGCCGACGGTGACGCCGAGCCGGCCGGGGTCGACGGCGTCGAACGCCAGGGCGGCGTCGGCGACCGCCTCGTCGGTGGCGACCGCCGCGAACTGGGTGGCCCGGTCCATCCGCCGGATCTCCTGCGGGGTCAGGCCGTGCAGCACCGGGTCGAAGTCGCACTCGGCCGCGACGCGGGAGCGGAAGGCGGTGGCGTCGAAGAGGGAGATGGGCCGGGTCGCCGTCCGTCCGGAGGTGATGAGCTCCCAGAAGGCCTTGGTGCCGGTTCCACCGGGGGCCACCAGCCCGATGCCGGTGATGACGACGCGCCTGTTCATCGGTCTCCTTCCCCGGGGTTCGGGGTGGGGTGCGGGGCCGGCTGCCACCAGTCGCGGTGGTCGCGGTACCAGCGGACGGTGTCGGCCAGGCCCCGGTCGAGCGGGATGCGCGGTTCGAAGCCGAGCCGGGTGCGGATGCGGGTGTCGTCGACGGAGTAGCGCCGGTCGTGGCCCTTGCGGTCGGGCACCGTGCGGACGCGGTCCCAGCCGGAGCCGCAGAGGTCGAGCAGCCGGCCGGTGAGCTCCCGGTTGGTGAGCTCGGCGCCGCCGACGTTGTACGCCTCCCCCGGCTCGCCCTTCTCCAGGACGAGTTGGACGGCCCGGCAGTGGTCGTCCACGTGCAGCCATTCGCGGACGTTGAGGCCGTCGCCGTAGAGCGGGACGTGCCCGCCGTCGAGCAGGGCGGTGACGAACCGCGGGATGACCTTCTCCGGGTGCTGGTGCGTGCCGTAGTTGTTGGAGCAGCGGGTGACCGAGACGTCGAGGCCGTGGGTGCGGTGGTAGGCGCGGGCCATCAGGTCGGCACCGGCCTTGGAGGCCGCGTACGGGGAGTTGGGCAGCAGGGGGCGGTCCTCGGTCCAGGAGCCCCGGGCGATGGAGCCGTACACCTCGTCGGTGGAGACGTGGACCATCCGCGGGACGCCGGTGCCCAGGCAGGCGTCCAGCACGGTCTGGGTGCCGACCACGTTGGTGTGGGCGAAGACCGAGGCCTCCGCGATGGAGCGGTCGACGTGCGACTCGGCGGCGAAGTGCACCACCGCGTCGTGTCCGGGCAGCACGTCGAGCAGGGCGGACCGGTCGCAGACGTCGGCGCGGACCAGGGTCAGGCGGGGGTCGGCCAACGGGAGGTTGGCGGTGTTGCCCGCGTAGGTGAGCTTGTCGACCACGGTGACGTCGGCCCGTTCGTAGCCGGGGTAGGCCCCGGAGAGCAGGCTGCGCACGTAGTGGGAGCCGATGAACCCGGCACCGCCGGTGACCAGGATCCTCATGCGAGCACGCGGAGTTCGGTGTGGTCGCCGACGACGAGCCGGTGCCGTCCGTCGCCCGGCGGGGAGATCCCGACCCGGGCGGAGCGGCCGATGACCGAGCCGTGGATGCCGTTGACGTCGGTGACGGTGGCCCGGTCGAGCACGATCGTGTGCGAGAGGCCGGCGTCGGTGAGCACGCAGTCCGCGCCGATCGCGGTGTGCGGGCCGATGTAGCTGTCCTCGACCACGGTGCCGGCGCCGATGACCAGGGGTCCGCGCAGGTGCGAGCGGACCACCCGGGCCCCAGGCTCGACCACGACGGCGCCGAGCACGGTGCTGGCCTCGTCGACGGTGCCCGCCACGGCGGTCTCCACCCGGTCGAGCAGCAGCCGGTTGCAGTCGAGGATGTCGTCGATCCGCCCGGTGTCCCGCCACCAGCCGGTGATCTCCGCGGCCCGGACGTCACGGCCCTCGGCGACCATCAGCTGGATGGCGTCGGTGATCTCCCACTCGCCGCGCAGGCTGGGCTCGATCCGGGCGACCGCGTCGTGGACCAGCGGGGAGAAGAAGTAGGCGCCGGCCACCGCGAGGTTGCCGCGCGGTGCCCGGGGCTTCTCCCGGAGCGCGGTGACCCGGCCGTCCGGGCCGGCCTCGACGATGCCGTACTCCTCGGGGTTCGGCACCCGGACCACCGCCACCTGGGCGTCGGGGCGGGTGCGGCGGAAGGCGTCGGCGAGGTCGGCGATGCCGTCCGAGAAGACGTTGTCGCCGAGGTACATCACGAAGTCGTCGTCGGCGAGGAACTCCCGGGCCAGCAGCACGCAGTGCGCCAGGCCGAACGGCGCCTCCTGCTGGATCCAGGTGATCCGCAGGCCGAAGCGGGAGCCGTCGCCGACCGCCTCCCGGATCTCCCGGTGCCAGTCGCCGACGATGACGGCGGCCTCGGTGACACCGGCCCGGCCGATCTGCTCCAGACCGTGGAAGAGAACCGGTTTGTTGACGACGGGGACGAGTTGCTTGGGCATGGCATGGGTGAGCGGGCGCAGCCGGGTGCCCATGCCGCCGGCCAGGACCAGAGCCTTCAAGGCGAATTCCTCTCTCTGCGGGCCGGGACGCGTTCCTCCCCTTGGTATCCCGCCGCCCCCACAGGCCCGGTCGAGTCGCACTCGAACCGCCCGGGTCGTCAAGTGCCCTGACTTTCGAGTGGAGTTCGAGCGCACGGCCGTACGTTTCTTGCCCCCGGTGATCGGCGCCCCCGGTTCATCGGCCGCATTTCGGCTCTAGGAGGAGACGTGGTTCCACAGGGCGGCGAGCTGTACCTGAACCTGATGAAGCGGGTGCTCGCGAACGTGATCTACGAGGACGCGCCGGTCGGCTGGTACGGCGACGTGGGCGGCTACGACACGGACCTGCGCGCGGCGGGGCGGGACCTGCCCACGACCGCGCACACGATGGTGGGGCTGCAGCGGCTGGACAACGTCCAGTCGTGTGTCGCCAGGGTGCTGGAGGACGGCGTTCCCGGCGATCTGATCGAGACGGGCGTGTGGCGCGGCGGGGTCTGCATCCTGATGCGGGCCGTGCTGGAGGCGTACGGCGTGCGGGACCGCCGGGTCTGGGTGGCCGATTCGTTCGAGGGCGTTCCGGTGGTGCACTCCGGGAGCCACCCCCTGGACCGCGAGATGGCGCTGCACCGGATCAACGGGGTGCTCAAGGTGACGCGCGAGGAGGTGGCGGAGAATTTCGCCCGCTACCAGCTGCTGGACGACCAGGTGGGGTTCCTGGAGGGCTGGTTCGAGCAGACGCTGCCGTCGGCGCCGATCGACTCGCTGGCCGTGATGCGGCTGGACGGCGACCTCTACGAGTCGACCATGGACGCGCTGACCCACCTCTACCCGAAGCTGTCGGCCGGGGGTTTCGTGATCGTGGACGACTACAACATCGAGCCCTGCCGGCAGGCGGTCGCGGACTTCCGTGAGCGGCACGGGGTGAGGGAGCCGATCGTGCCGATCGACGGCCACGGCGTCCACTGGCGCCGGGAGGCGTAGGGCCCGGTCGGCCTCAGCTGGCGAGGCGGGACGCCCAGGGCCCGGGGGCCGCGGGCGCCCCGCCGAGCCGGTCGAGCAGCAGGTTGCCGTCGGCGCGGTCGGGGCCGTACTCCAGGGCGGGGTCGGCGGCCAGCATCGCGCGGTGCAGGCTCTGGATCCGCAGCGAGGGCTCCAGTCCGAGCTCGCCGACCATGTGGTCGCGCAGCCGGCGGAAGACCTCCAGCGCCTCGGGGCAGCGGCCGCAGCGGTAGAGCGCGAGCATGTACTGGGCGTGCAGGTTCTCGTTCATCGGGTACTGGCCGACGAGCGAGGCGAGTTCGCCGGGGAGTTCGTGGTGGCGGCCGAGCCGCAGCCGCGCGTCGACCCGCTGCATCAGCGCGGTGAGGCGGTTCTCCTCCAGGCGGCGGATCTCGGCGTCCAGCAGCGGGCCGGGCTTGACGTCCACCAGCGGGGCGCCGCACCAGAGTTCGAGGGCCTCGGTGAGCAGCCGGACGGCCGTCTCGTCGCTGCCGTCGGTGAGGGCCTGCCGGCCCTCGGCGAGCAGTCGCTCGAACTCATGGGCATCGATGTTGCCGTGACGGATGATCAGCTGGTAGCCGCCGAACTTGGTGACCAGCACGGTGCGGGCGACCTCGGCGGCGGAGATGCCGAGCGCGCGGCTGAGCATCCGGCGGACCTGGAGGACGTAGGTCTGGAGGGTGGTCTGGACGCTGGCGGGCGGGTTGTCGCCCCACAGCTCGCGGGCCATCGCGGCGGTCGGGACGACGCGGTTCGCCTGCATGACGAGCAGCGCGATGATCTTGCGCGGCTTGGGTGCGGTGAGGTCGTCCACCATGTTGGCCCCGCCGGCGGCGCGGAGCTTCAGGGCGCCCAGCACCTGGATCGTGAAGCACTCGGAACGGTCGCTCGTGATCATTTCAAGCCCCCGGGAATTCCGTCGGTGATCAAACTCTCGTGAGACTAGTGTCATGAGATTATTTCTCTACGTCAAGATTGTTCCCCGGGGGCCACCGGGCCCGTCCGAACCGGCCACCTCTATGGCCATTCCCGCAAAGCCGCTGGTCAACCACCCCGAACCGGCACCCCCGGCGGCCCGGCCGGCACTCCGGCGGTGCGGGCACGGAGCGTATTCACGAGGCTCAGGCAAACCCCGGGTCACAAATATGTGGATTTGGCAAAGCCGCTGGCCGGGCCCCGGGCGGCCTCTTGACGGCCGGCACGCCCGATCACCCGGCGTACATCATGACCATGTCACTGTGATCTGCATCACACCCCCGGCCTGCTCCTGGGCGCCGCCGTCCTCCACCGCGGCTCAAGCGGATCGCCAGCCCGCAGCCACACGATGCTCTGGCGAACCGTCAGTGACCGCCCGACCCAGGGAGACCGGATGACCGACGACCGAGTACCGACCGTCACCAGGCAGGACCTCCTCACCATGATGTCCGCGGTCCGCAAGACCGGCGTCCTGCGCGCCGGCGTCGACCTCAAGGTCTTCGACGCCCTCGCCGACGGCCCGGCCGAACCCAAGGAGGTCGCCGCCGCCTGCGGAGCCGACCCCCGCGCCGTCCACATCCTGCTGAACGCCCTCGCGGCGATCGGCCTGCTGGAGACGGAGGGTGACCGGTTCCGGCTCGCCCCGGGCGCCGACGGCATCCTCGTCAGCACCCACCCCGACTACTACGGCCACGCCGTCCGGCTCGCCGCCAGCGACTACGAGTGGGACGCCGTCAAGCGGCTCGGCGACGCCGTCCGCAACGGCGGCACGGTGATGGAGCAGAACGCCGAGACGCCCTCCTACACCTTCTGGGAGGACTTCGCCGCGCTGGGCACGCTCAACACCCAGCCGATCGCCGACCTGGTCGCCGACGCGGTGCTCCCGGAGCCGAGCGCCCCGGGCCGGGACGCCCCCCGGGTGCTCGACGTCGCCTGCGGGCACGGCCTCTACGGCTACACCCTGGCCGCCCGCGACCCCCGGGCCCAGGTCTGGTCCCTGGACTGGCCCAACGTGCTGGCCGTCACCGAGACCAACGCCGAGCGCCTCGGCGTCCGCGACCGCGCCCACTTCGTCCCCGGCGACATGTTCGAGGTCCCGCTCGGCGGACCGTACGACGTCGTGGTGGTCGCCAACGTCCTGCACCACTTCTCGACCGCCCGCGCGACCGAGCTGCTCGCCCGGGCCGGCAGCGCCCTGCGGCCCGGCGGCAAGCTGGTGGCCATCGCCATCAGCACCGACGACACCGCACCGCACCGCGACCCGGTCCCGCACCTGTTCTCCGCGCTGATGCTCGCCTGGACCTCCGAGGGCCAGGTGCACCCCGTCTCGGCGTACGAGGAGATGGTCGTCGCGGCCGGCTTCACCCGGCCCACCCAGCACACCCTGCCGCACAACCCGCTGCGGGTGCTGATCGCCGAACGCCGCTGAGGAGCACCGACCATGGAGATCGTCGGACGCGGCTTCCTCGCCGGCAGCCTCAGGCCGCTGGCGTCCGCCCACCCGGGCACGGTCGTCTTCGCGGCCGGCGTGTCCAGCGGGCACAGCACCGCCGACGCGGAGTTCGCCCGCGAGGCCGAGCTGCTCTACCGGGTCCTCGACCGCTGCCAACGGGACGGCCGGCGGCTGGTCTACTTCTCCACCTGTGCCAGCGGCATGTACGGCGCCGGCAGTCACCGCAGCCGCGAGGACCGGCCGGTCTTCCCCAACTCCCCCTACGGACGCCACAAGTTGGCGATGGAGGGGGTGCTGCGCGCCTCCGGCGTCGACACCCTGGTGCTGCGGCTCGCCTACACCGTCGGCCGGGCCCAGCGCAGCCACCAGCTGCTCCCCTCGCTGGTCGCGCAGATCCGCGCCGGCTCGGTGCGGGTGCACCGCGGGGCGCGGCGCGACGTGGTGCACGTCCACGACGTGGTCGCCGTCATCGACGCGCTGCTCACCGCCGGCGTCTCCCGCGAGGTGGTGAACGTCGCCTCGGGGCACGCGGTGCCGATCGAGGAGATCATCGCCCATCTGGAGGCCCGGCTGGGCACCACCGCCGCGAAGCAGACCGTGGACGTCGCCGACGACCACTCCGTCTCCAACGAGAAGCTGCTCCGGCTGCTGCCCGCCGAGGCCCGGCCCGCCTTCGGGCCCGACTACTTCCGGACGGTCGTCGACCGCTACCTGGAAACCCCCTGACCCCCTTGACCTTCTCGACCCCCCGCTGATGCGAAAGGCATGACATGACCGTCCTCGCCCAGACCTCCGGCCCGGCCTCGGTGGCCCGCGCGCTGCTGCGGCTGAACACCTCCTACTTCCAGGCGAAGGTGCTGCAGAGCGCCGTGGAGCTCGACCTGTTCGGGCTGCTCGCCGAGGGCCCGGCCACCGCCGAGGAGCTGTTCGACCGGCTCGGCCTGCGCGCCCGGCCGGGCGGCGACTTCCTGGACGCGCTGGTCGGCCTCGGCCTGCTGGAGCGCCGCGACGGCCGCTACGCCAACCACCCTGAGGCCGCCGAGTTCCTCGTCCCCGGCAGCCCGCGCTACCTCGGCGGCTCGATCGCCCAGCACTCCCGGCTGCACTACCGCTCCTGGGCCTCGCTGACCGACGTGCTGCGCAACGAACCGGCCGAGGTCCAGCGGGACTTCCGCAAGGACTTCGAGAACCTCGACGGCGTGCGCGGCCTGATGAGCCACATGGACGCCTTCAACAGCTTCGTCGCCCACGAGCTGGACCGCTGCGTGGACTGGTCCCGCTACACCTCCTTCGTCGACGTCGGCGGGGCCCGCGGCAACGTGGCCGCCCACCTGGTCCGCGTCCACCCGCACCTGAGCGGCGCGGTGTTCGACCTGCCGCAGGTGGAGCCGCTGTTCGACGAGCACATGGCGGCCCTCGGCACGGCCGAGCAGGTCCGCTTCGAGGCCGGCGACTTCTTCGCCGACCGGGCGCCCGCCTCCGACGTCGCGATCATCGGCCACGTGCTGCACGACTGGCCTCCGGCCGCCCGCGCCAAGCTGCTGGAGCAGGTCTTCGAGGCCGTGAACCCCGGCGGGATCGTCGTCGTCTACGACGCGATGCTCGACGACGGCCGCACCGACGCCGTCTCGCTGCTCCAGAGCCTCAACTGCGGGATCATGCGCGACGGCGGCTCCGAGTACACCGTCGCCGAGTGCCGCCGCTACGCGGAGGACGCCGGCTTCACCTTCGTGTCGGCCGAACCGGTCGACTCCCTGACCGGCGACCGCGTCCTGATCGCGGCCAAGCCCTCCTGACCCCCGCGGAGTCGCTGTGCGCGTCCTGTTCACGACGGCGGCCTGGCCGTCGCACTACATGTTCATGGCCCCGCTCGCCTGGGCCTTCCGCGCCGCCGGCCACGAGGTGCGGGTGGCGGCCCAGCCGCACGTCGTGGAGACCGTCCTGGCCTCCGGGATGACCGCCGTGCCGGTCGGGCCGGACCTCGACTTCGCCCGGCTGCACCGCAAGTTCGTGGCGGAGACCGATCCCGCGCTGTACCGGACGCGGGACGCGATCATCACGATCTTCCACCGGGTGGCCGAGATGATGGCGCCCGACGTGGTCGCGCTCGCCGACGCCTGGCGGCCGGACCTCGTCGTCCGCGACCCGGTCGCGTTCGCCGCCTCGGTGGCCGGCCAGGTGGTGGGCGCCCCGGTGGTCCGGCACGCCTGGGGGCCGGACCTCTACGGCACCGACCCCGGCAAGTGGCTCGCCCACCACGTCCTGGAACGCCTCGGCCCCACGTACGCGCTGTACGGGGCCGAGGCCCCCGAGGCCTTCGACCGGCTCGCCGTCGACCCGACGCCGCCGAGTCTGCGGATCACCGCGCCCGGCCCGTCGCTGCCGGTGGAGTACGTGCCGTACAACGGGCCGGGCACGGTGCCGTCCTGGGCGCTGGAGCGGCCGGAGCGGCCCCGGGTCTGCATCACCTGGGGCACCTTCACCTCCACCGCGACCGACCAGCCCGAGATGTTCCTCGTCCCGAAGATCCTCGACGCGCTCGCCGGGCTCGACGTGGAGCCGGTGCTGGCGGTCACCGCCGCCGAGCGGGAACTGCTCGGCGACCGGCCCGGCGTGCGGATCGTGCAGAACCTGCCGATCCACACCGTCCTGCCCGGCTGCTCGGCGGTGGTCCACCACGGCGGCGCCACCACCGTGCTCTCCGCGGCCCGCTTCGGCGTGCCGCAGCTGACCATGCCGCACCTGTTCGAACAGCGGCTCAACTCCGACCTGTTGGAGGCGACCGGCGCCTGCGTCCAGCTGACCGCCGAACACGCGGACGTCCCGGCGATCCGCTCGGCGGTGGCAGAGCTGGTCCGGCCCGGCGCGCCGCAGCTCGCCGCCTCGCGCGGGCTGCGCGAGGAGATCCTCGCGATGCCCCCGCTGGCGTCGGCGGTCGACCGGATCGAGGCGTGGCTGCGCGACGGCGCCCCCGGCGACGTCACCGGCTGAGAGGAGGAACGATGGAGTACGACGTCATCGTCGCGGGCAGCGGGCCGGTCGGCCTGATGCTCGCGGCGGAACTGCGCCTGGCCGGCGTCCGCGTCCTGGTGGTCGAGAAGCTCACCGAGCCGGCCGGCCACGACCGGGCGGGGGTGCTGCACACCCGCACGGTCGAGTACCTGGACATGCGCGGCCTGCTGGACCGTTTCAAGGACGGCATGGCCACCGTCTCCGGCCTGCCGTTCGGCGGCATCTTCAGCCGCGGCCTGGACCACACCCTGGTGGAGACCGGGCACCCGTACAGCCTGCTGGTGCCGCAGTCCCGGACGGAGGAGCTGCTCGCCGAGCACGCCGCCGCCCTGGACACCGAGGTCCGGCGCGGCCACGAGCTCACCGGCCTGGCCCAGGATGCCGACGGGGTGACCGTCACCCTGGCCACCCCCGCGGGCGAACGGCGCGTCCGGGCCCGCTACCTGGTGGGCTGCGACGGCGGCCGCAGCACGGTGCGCCGGCTCGCGGGCATCGGCTTCCCCGGGTTCGCGCCCTCGGTGAGCGCGCTGATCGGCTACGTCACGCTCACCGAGCGGAACGTGCCAAAGCGCTGGCAGCGCACCGAGAACGGCGTGGTGGTGCTCGCCTTCCCGCCGGAGGGCGGGATCGGCCGGGTGGTCGTCATCGAGTACGGCCGCCCGCACCCGCCGGCCGGCGAGCCGGTCACCCTGGAGGAGCTGCGGACCGCCGCGCACCGCGTGTACGGCCGCGAACTCGACGTGGTGGAGCCGGTGCTGTGGATGTCCCGGTTCAGCGACGCGACCCGGCTCGCCGAGAGCTACCGCTCCGGCCGGGTGCTGCTGGCCGGGGACGCCGCCCACATCCACTTCCCGATCGGCGGCCAGGGCCTGAACACCGGCGTCCACGACGCCGTGAACCTGGGCTGGAAGCTGGCCGCCGAGATCCACGGCTGGGCGGCGCCCGGCCTGCTCGACAGCTACCACCGGGAGCGGCACCGGGCCGTCGAGCGGGTGCTGCTGTACACCCGGGCGCAGCTGGCGCTGATGAACCCGGACGAGCACCACGTCACCGCGCTCCGCGAGGTCTTCGAGGAGCTGCTGTTCCTGGAGGACACCAACCGGCACCTCACCGCCACCCTCAACGGGCTCGACCTGCGCTACGGCGACGAGGAGGGCCCGGACGGCGACGCGGCGGCGGACGGCGGCACCGGGGGCGGCACCGACGGCGGCGCGGCCCGGCGGCACCCGCTGGTGGGCCGCTTCGCCCCGGATCTCGAACTGGAGGCGGACGGCCTGACCACCCGCCCCGCCGAACTGCTGCGCCGCGGCCGCGGAGTGCTGGTCGACCTGACCGCCGACGGCGCGCCCGCCCGGGCGGCCGCCCCCTGGCGCGGGCGGATCGACGTCACCACGGCCCGGGCCCCGCAGGGCGGCGCCCCCGCGGCCCTGCTGGTCCGCCCGGACGGCCACGTCGCCTGGGCGGCCGAGCCCGGAGCGGCGGCGACCGACGGACTGACCGCGGCCCTGGCCCGCTGGTTCGGACCACAGGACTGGAGGTAACCCGGCATGGAGCACCGGCACCTGGGCCGCAGCGGGCTGCGGATCAGCGAGGTCGTCTTCGGCAACCTGCTCTACCCGCAGGACAGCACGCCCGACGAGAGCGTGCTCGGCTGCCTGCGGGCCGCCCTGGACAGCGGGATCACCACCTTCGACACCGCGGACATCTACGGCATGGGCCGCTCCGAGCAACTGCTCGGGCGCGCCCTGGCCGGCGAGCCGCGGGACGGCGTGGTGATCTGCACCAAGGTCTTCTTCCCCACCGGCACCGGGCCCAACGGCTCGGGCCTGTCCCGCAAGCACGTCCGCGAGGCCCTGCACGCCTCGCTGCGCCGGCTCGGCACCGACTACGTCGACCTCTACACGGCGCACCGCTACGACCCGAACACACCGCTGGAGGAGACCGTGTCCGCCTTCGCGGACCTCGTCCGGGCGGGCAAGGTGCTCTACATCGGCGTCTCCGAGTGGACGGCGCCGCAGATCACCGAGGCGGCCGCGCTGGCCCGCGCGATGAACGTCCAGCTGGTCTACAACATGCCGCAGTACTCGGCGCTGTGGCGCGAGCCGGAGGCCGAGGTGATCCCGGTCTGCGAACCGCTGGGGATCAGCCAGGTCCCGTACTTCACGCTCGCCCAGGGTGTGCTCACCGGGAAGTACCGGCCGGGCATCCCCGCGCCGGACGGCTCCCGCGGCGCGGCCGAGCTGGTCGGCGGCCGGGCGAGGTTCATGCGCCGGCTGCTGACCGACGAGGTCCTGGAGCGGGTCGCCCGGCTGGAGCCGGTCGCCGCCGAGGCCGGTCTGACGCCGTCCCAGCTGGCAGTGGCCTGGGTGCTGCACCGGCCGAACGTGGCCGGCGCGGTGATCGGCGCCTCCCGGCCGGAGCAGGTCCGGGAGAACGCCGCCGCATCGGGGGTGAAGCTCGAACCGGAGCTGATGGCCCGGATCGACGACATCCTCGGCCCGGTGGTGGCCGACGGGGGTTCCGATGGCTGAGCCGCGGCGGTCGCTGCTGACCGAGGAGCGCACCGGGCGCGGCGAGCCGTCCCGCTACGCGGCCGAGCTCTTCGAGGGCCTGCGCCGGTGGCCGGGCCGCACCGCGCTGCGGGACGGCGACCGGTCGGTGAGCTTCGGCGAGCTGGTGGAGCGGAGCAGCCGGATCGCGCGGGCCCTGGAGGACATGGGGATGACCCACCGCGAGGGCGTGGTCTGCCTGGCCGGCAACTCCCCCGAGCACGTCGCCGTGCGGCTGGCCGCCCACCTGCTGGGCTGCCGGTTCGTTCCGCTGCACGCGGGCGACCCAGCGGACGTGGCGGCGGCCCGCACGGTGGCCGCCGAGCAGCGGCCGGCGGTCTTCGTGGTCGACCGCCGGGGCGCCGCGGCGCTGGGCGCGCCGGAGCCCGGCGTGCTCTCGCTCGGCGTGCCCGGGTTCGGCACCGACCTGTCAGCCCTGGCGGCGCGGATGCCGGGCGGGCCGATGCGCCCGCGCGCCCGGGAGCAGGACGTCGCCCTGGTGGCGTACTCCCGCGGCACCACCGGACCGCGCCGCGGCGCGGTCCACCGTTTCGCCGCGATGAACGTCACCTGGCGGCGCCCGCACGAGGGCGAACTCGGCGACTTCCCGGCCGGGGTGACCACGCTGGCGGTCAGCCCGCTGGCCGGCAACGGCGGCGAGGTCGCGCTGATGCTGATGCGCGCGGGCTGCACGGTCATGCTGATGAACGGCTTCGACGCCGGCCGGGTGCTGGCCACCGTGGCCTCGGAGCGGATCACCAGCACCTACCTGCCGGCGCACCACTTCACCGAGCTGGTCGCCCACCCGGACCTCGGCCGCACCGACCTGTCGAGCCTGCGCTACCTGCCGTACGGGAACGGGCCGGTGCCCGCGGCCGTGGTGCGGCGGGCGGTGGAGGCGTTCGGGCCGATCCTCTCGCAGAACTACGTGAGCAGCGAGGTCCGCGCGATCAGCCTGCTGCGGCAGGAGGACCACCGGGCGGCGGCGGGCCCGCGGCCGGAGCTGCTCGGCTCGGTGGGGCAGCCGCTGCCCGCCGTCGGCGTGCGGGTCTGCGGCCCGGACGGCGAGCGGCGGCCGGCCGGCCGCTCCGGCGAGATCCGGCTGCGCGCCCCGCACATGATGAGCGGGTACTGGCGCGATCCGGCCGCCACCCGGCGCGTGCTGGACGGCGGCTGGCTGCGCACCGGGGACGTCGGCCGGGTCGACCGCGAGGGGTACCTCTACCTGGAGGGCCGCCTGCCCGGGTGAGCACCACCGCCCGGGTGCCGGCACGGCGGAGGAGCCCGAGGAGCCTGGACGGCTCCTCGGGCTCCTCCGCCGTGCGGGTGCCGCTCCCGTCAGGCGTTCTCGCGCGCGAAGGTGCGGGTGCCGACGTAGACGCAGACGGCGGCCAGGAGGACGGAGACGAGCGTGCCCTCCAGCACGGCCGCGGTGGTGTAGTGGCCGGCGAACAGGTCGCGGATGGCCTCCACCACGTACCGCAGCGGGTTGAGCCGGGAGATGACGTCCAGCCAGGTCGGGGCGAGGCTCATCGGCAGCAGGATGCCGGCGAGCAGCATGATCGGCAGGGCGGCCGAGGTGAGCAGCGGGGCGAACTGGTCCTCGGACTTGAGGGCGACGCCGAGCGCGAGCGAGAGCGAGGCCAGCGCGATGCCCAGCAGGACGACGAGGACCACGGCGGCCAGGACGCCGAGCACGCCGGCCCGCAGGCCGAGCAGCACGCCGACCACGACGATGATCGCCGACTGGGTGAGCAGGATCGCGACCTCGCGGCCGACCCGCCCCATCAGCAGGGCGAAGCGGCTGACCGGGGTGACCCGCAGCCGCTCGATCACGCCGGAGCGGACATCCGAGATGATGCCGAACCCGCAGAAGCCGGCGCCGAAGAGGGCGAGGTAGACCAGCACGCCGGGGACGAAGGTCTGCCAGGTGTCGCCGTCGCCGCCCATGCCGCCGACCTTGGTCAGCAGCGGTCCGAACAGCAGGAGGTAGAGGACGGGTTGGACCAGACCGAGGATGATCGTGATCTTGTTGCGGAAGGTGAAGCGGACCTGGTTGTCGAAGACGAGCAGGGTGTCACGGAGGGTCTGCATGTCGGCCTCTGTTCAGACGGCGCCGGCGGTGGCGGCAGCGGCGGGTTCCTCGGAGCGGCCGGTGAGGGTGAGGAAGACGTCGTCCAGGGTCGGACGGTCGACCTGCACGGACACCGGTTCGACCTGGCGCGCCTCCAGGGCGCGGAGCAGGTCGATCATGGTCCGGCTGCTGTGCTCGGTGCGGAACCGGAGGGTGTCGCCGGTGGTGCTCAGCCCGTAGGTGCCGTCCAGCCCCTCGACCACGGCGGCGGCCTCGCGCACGCCGCCGGGGGCGACCTCGATGGTGACGGCGTCGCCCGCGACCCGCCGCTTGAGCTCGTCGGGGCGGTCCTCGACCAGGATGGTGCCGCGGTCCATGATGAGGATCCGGTCGCAGAGCGCGTCGGCCTCGTCCAGGTAGTGGGTGCTGAGGAAGACGGTGGCGCCGAGCTCGTCGCGCAGTCGGCGGATGTGCTCCCAGAGGTTGCTGCGGCTGGTCGGGTCGAGGCCGGTGCTGGGCTCGTCCAGGAAGATCAGCGGCGGCCGGTGGACCAGGCCGAGGGCGATGTCGAGCCGGCGCCGCTGGCCGCCGGAGAGGCTGCCGACGAGCCGCGTCGTCAGCTCCGCCAGGCCTAACTGGGCGGCCAGGGAGTCGATCTGGGTCTGCGCCTCGGCCTTGGACATGCCGTAGAGCCGGGCCTGCAGCATCAGCTCGTTGGCGACCAGTTCGGCCGGGTTGGCGCCGCCGCCCTGGGCGACGTAGCCGATCCGGCGGCGGACGCCGACCGGGTCGGCGAGCAGGTCGGCGCCGGCCACGGTGGCGGTGCCGGCGGTCGGCCGCAGCAGGGTGGTGAGCATCCGCAGGGTGGTGGTCTTCCCGGCGCCGTTCGGGCCGAGGAAGCCGACGATCTCGCCGGCGGACACCGTGAAGTCGACGCCGCGCACCGCGTTCACCTCCCCGTGCGGCGCCTGGAACGTCCGGGCGAGCCCGTGGACTTCGATCATGTTCATGTGTGGACCTCCGTGGTCGGATCGTCGGTCTCGTCGGCCTGGTCGGTCTGGTCGCTCGCGTCGGCCCGGTCGGCCGCTGCTGCCGGGTCGGCCTCGCCGGAGGAGTCCGCGACGGCCTGTTCGATGACCCGGTCGAGGTCGTCCTGCCAGGCGAGTTCGGCGTCGAGCTGGATCACCCGGCGGCGGAACATCGCCGCGTCGAGCGGGCCGATCGTGCCGGCGCGGTGCAGGGCCTCGCCCTCCGCCGCGATGCCGTCGCGCATCACCCGGATCGCGTCGCGGCGGCGCTTGAGCAGGTCGAGCAGGGTCGGCAGGTCGTCGGTCCGGGTGAAGAGCAGCGCGACGCCGAAGGGGTCGGTGCCGTGGTGGATCTCGGTGACGGCCTCTTCCCGCAGCCCGCGCAGTTCGGCCTCGCCGAGGGCGGTGATGCGGTAGACGGTTCTCGCCGGCCGCCGGCCCACCTGCTCGGTTCGGACGGACTCGACGTGGCCGGTCTCGTCCATCGTCCGGAGCTCACGGTAGAGGGCTCCGACGCTGACGCCGCCCCAACTGCTGACGCTCGTCACCTCGGCGATGCGGCGGATTTCGTGGCCGTGCAGCGGACCACTGTTCTGCAGCGTCCCGAGAACCATGAGTCGAGTTAGATTCACGGCTTTAGTATCGTGAGAGTAGTATCGCGAGTCAAGTTCATCGGACGGCATCGGAGGAGCAGCAGTGAGCCACACGGATCACGTCCCGGGCGGGGATGTCATCGAGATCGTCGGCGCCAGGACGCACAACCTGAAGGGCGTCAGCGTCACCTTTCCGAAGAACCGGATCGTCGCCTTCACCGGGGTGAGCGGCAGCGGCAAGACGTCGCTGGCCATCGACACCGTCCACGCGGAGGCCCAGCTGCGGTACCTGAACGGCATCTCCCCGTTCTTCCGGCAGTTCATCTCGCCCAAGGACCGGCCCCAGGTGGACCGGATCAGCGGGCTGGGCGTCACCCTCGCGGTCGACCAGCGCCGGCTCAACCGCAGCCCCCGCTCGACCCTCGGCAGCATCAGCGGGCTGAACGACTTCCTCGGGCTGCTCTTCGCCCGGATGCCCGCACTCGGCCCGCTCGCCGTCGCACACCCCGAGCTGCGCAACCTCACCAGCGCCTACTTCGACCGGTACAGCATGGAGGGCCGCTGCAAGCGGTGCGCCGGCATGGGCCACACCGACAGCGCCGACGCGGACCGGATCATCACCCGGCCCGAGCTCCCGCTGTTCGGCGGCGCGGGCGAGTGGTTCGGGCGCACCAACTCCGGCGAGCACCTGGCGCTGCCCACCCTCGCCGCGCAGCACGGCGCCGACCTCGACCGGCCCTGGCAGGAGCTGCCGGAGGCGTTCCGGCACGCCGTCCTGCACGGCACGGACGGCGAGGCGGTCACCTTCAAGATCACCAGCAAGCACAAGAAGTCCGGCACCGAGACGGTGATCGAGCGCAGCGTGCCGCTGGCCGGCGCCGTCGCCGAGGTCACCCGGCTCTACGAGGCCTCCGGCACCGACACCGCGCGCGAGACCTACGCCCGCTTCATGGTCCGGGTGTCCTGCCCCGCCTGCCACGGCAGCGGGTTCGGCGAGACCGCCCGCACCCTCAAAGTCGGCGGCCTCACCTACCCGGAGGTCATCAAGCTGCCGGTGGAGGAGCTGCGCACCTGGGTGGACGGCATCGACGCCACCCTCACCCCGATGCAGCGCGAGGTCGCCGTCAACGTGCTGCCGGACCTCGCCCGCCGGGTCCGGCTGATGGTCGAGCTCGGGCTCGGACACCTCCAGGTGACCCGCACCGCGCCCTCGCTCTCCGGCGGTGAGCTCCAGCGCGCCCGGGTCACCGCCCAGCTGAACATGGACCTCAGCGGCATCATCTTCGTCCTGGACGAGCCGAGCGCGGGCCTGCACCCGGCCGACAAGCACCCGCTGCGCGAGATCCTGACCGACCTGCGCGACGCCGGGAACACCGTGCTCCTGGTCGAGCACGACCCCGAGCTCATCGCCCTCGCCGACTGGGTGGTGGACCTCGGGCCCGGCGCCGGCCGCCAGGGCGGCACGCTGGTCGCCTCGGTGCCGACCGCCGAGCTCAGCGGCCACCCGGAGTCCGTCACCGGCGCCTACCTCGCCGGACGCGGCCCGCGGGTGCGGCGCGCCAAGCGGTTCGACGCGGGCGCGGCCGCGCGCCTGAGCCTGCTCGGCGTCGACGTCCACAACGTCCGGCTCGACCGGGTGGACATCCCGCTGAACACCCTGACCTGCATCACCGGGGTGAGCGGCAGCGGCAAGAGCAGCCTGCTGCACCAGGCACTCGGCGCCGGGATGGACGCGGTGCTGCGCGGCGAGCGCCCGGCCGCCATGGCCGGCGTCGAGGGCGCCGGGCGCCTCGGCTGGGTGACCGTCGTCGACCAGGACCCGATCGGCCGCACCCCGCGCTCCAACCCGGCCACCTACACCAAGGCCTTCGACACCGTCCGCAAGCTGTTCGCCGCCACCCCGCGGGCCAAGGCGCTCGGCCTCGGCCCCGGCGCGTTCTCCTTCAACTCCCCCGGCGGCCGCTGCGAGACCTGCACCGGCTACGGGCGGCGCCAGGTGGACCTGCACTTCATGCCCGACATGTGGGTGGAGTGCGACGTCTGCGAGGGCCGGCGGTTCACCCCCGAGGTGCTGAGCGTCACCTACCAGGGCAAGGCGGTCGACGAGATCCTCGCGCTGACCGTGGACGAGGCCGCGGAGTTCCTCACCGCGCCCGCCGGCCTGGCCACCACGCTGCGCGCCGTCCAGCGGGCCGGCCTCGGCTACCTCCAGCTCGGCCAGAGCGGCACCGAGCTGTCCGGCGGCGAGGCGCAGCGGCTGAAGCTGGCCAACGCGATCCTGCTCGGCACCACCGGGCGCGGGCGCGGCCTGGTGCTGCTGGACGAGCCGGTGACCGGGCTGCACCCCTCGGACGTGCAGAAGATGGTGGACGCCTTCGACACCCTGCTGGCCAGCGGCAACTCGGTGGTCATCGCCGAGCACGACCTGCACGTCGCCGCCTGCGCCGACTGGATCATCGACATGGGGCCGGGCGCCGGCGACCGCGGCGGCCGGGTGGTCAGCCAGGGCACGCCGGCCGAGATCGCCGCGGGCCCGGGCGTCACCGGCGAGTACCTGCGCCGGGTGGTCCCGGCCTGACGGGGAGGGCCGCCCCGGGGCCGCCCTCGTCCAGCACACCTCAACCGTTTGTCGAGTCGCGTCCGGGACGATCCCGATCAAGGGATCGCCCCGGCGCGGGCGGTCCGACCCGGGGCCACCGCCCGACCGGCCGGCGGGTCCGCGTCATCGACAGGAGTTGAGGAGCCATCATGTCTGCCACGTCCGAATGCCGCATCTGCGGCGGCGCCGTCCACGAGTTCTTCGACTTCGGCCGACAACCGCTGGCCGACGCCTTCGTCGACCCGCAGGGCGGTGCCGAGGAGTTCTTCCACCGCCTGGCGGTGGCCCAGTGCGAGTCCTGCACGATGGTCCAGCTGCTGGAGGACGTCCCGCGCGAGCGGATGTTCCGGACCGACTACCCGTACCACTCGTCCGGCTCGACGGTGATGCAGCAGCACTTCCGGGCCACCGCACGGCACTTCCTGGACACCGAGCTGCTCGACCCCGAGGCCTTCGTGGTCGAGTTCGGCAGCAACGACGGCATCATGCTCGACACGGTCCACCGGGCCGGCCGGCGCCACCTCGGCGTCGAACCGTGCAAGGGGGTGGCCGAGGCCGCCGCCGCCAAGGGCATCCGGGTGCGCAACGCCTTCTTCGAGGAGTCGACGGCCGCGGAGATCGCCGCCGCGGACGGGCCCGCCCAGGTGATCTACGCCGCCAACACCTTCTCGCACATCTCCTACGTCGACTCGGTGTTCCGGGGCGTCGACGCCCTGCTCGCGCCGAACGGGGTCTTCGTCTTCGAGGACCCGTACATGGCGGACATCATCGAGCAGACTTCGTTCGACCAGATCTACGACGAGCACTTCTACTTCTTCACCGTCCGCTCCGTGCAGGCGATGGCCGCCCACTACGGCTTCGAGCTGGTCGACGTGGAGCACCTGACCGTGCACGGCGGCGAGATCCGCTACACCGTCGCCCGCCGCGGCGCCCGCACCCCGAGCCCGGCGGTCGGCCTGTTCCTGGAACGCGAGAAGGCGGCCCGGATCACCGAGCGGGACACCCTGGCCCGGTTCGCGGCCGCCGTCGACAAGGTGCGCGACGACCTGCGCGCGGTGCTGGAGCGCTGCAAGGCCGAGGGCGCCACCGTCGCCGCGTACGGCGCCACCGCGAAGAGCGCCACCCTCACCAACTACTGCGGCATCGGCCCCGAGCTGGTGTCGTACGTCGCCGACAGCACGCCCGCCAAGCAGGGCAGGCTGAGCCCCGGCTCGCACATCCCGGTCCGCTCGCCGGAGGAGTTCCGGGCCGACTACCCCGACTACGCGGTGCTGTTCGCCTGGAACCACGCCGAGGAGATCATGGCCAAGGAGGAGGGGTTCCGGCGCGCGGGCGGACGGTGGATCGTCTACGTGCCCGAGGTGAAGGTGGTCTGAGCCGCTCCGGCGCACCACGGCAACGGGCCGGCCCCGCTCGATCGTCGAGCGGGGCCGGCCCGTTGTGCGGCAGGTGGTTCAGGCGCGGTACAGGGGGGTTCAGGGGCGGTCGGCCAGGGCGGCCGCCAGCTCGGCCAGGGCCTCGGGCAACTCCCGGCGGGGCCGCCAGCCGGTGGCGGCCCGGAACGCCGAGGCGTCCACCACGGTGCCCGCGGCGTCCGCGGCCGTCGCTGCCGCGGGCGGCGCCACCGAGGTGACCGGGACGGCCGGACGGCCGGTGCGCTCGGCGACGGCCCGCGCCAGCGCGGTGAACAGCTCCCGGACCGGGACGGGCCGTCCGGTGCCCACCGGCCAGTGCCGGCCGGCGAGTTCGGCGCCGTGGTCGAGGCAGGCGGCGAACGCGGCGGCCGCGTCGGTGACGTGCAGCAGGTCGCGCACGACGCTCCCGGCGCCCCAGACGGTGAGCGGCTCCCCCGCCAGGGCGCGCCGCGCCATCGCCGCGACCACCCCGTGGCCGTCCGGCCCGGGGCCGCTGCCGTAGACGGTGGGCAGGCGCAGCGACACCCCGCGGAGCACGCCCTCGGCGCCGGCCGCCAGCAGCTCCGTCTCGGCGGCCAGCTTCTGCCGGGCGTAGACGGTGGCGGGCCGGTCGGGGCCGGAGCCGTCGACCACGCCGCCGCGGCCGGCCTGCGAGGCCGAGCCGGCCAGGACCACCAGCGGGGGCGGCGCTCCTGCGGGGCGGCACTCGGCGCGCAGGGCGCCGGCGATCTCGCGGACCAGGCCGGCGCCGAGCCGTTCGCCGAGCTCCGCGCCGCCGCCCTCGACGGCACGCCAGCCGACCGCCGGGTCGAGGTGGGCCACCAGGTCGAGGACGGCGTCGGCGCCGGCCACGGCCCGGGCGGCCGCGCCGGGCACCGCGAGGTCGGCCACCACGTGGTCGGCCACCGCCCGCCCGGCCACCACGGGGCGGGCCACGGGCCGCCGGGACACCAGGCGCAGCCGGACCGGCCGCCGGGCGAGCTGCGCCACGACGGCCGATCCGATGTAGCCCGAGGCCCCGAGGACGACGACCAGCGGTGCACGGCCGTCGCCGGGGGCCGCGCTCACGTCCCGGCGGCGGCGAGGTCGGCCAGGGTGGCGGCGACCTCGCGCGGGGTGGGCTGGTCCAGGATCTCCTGCTGCAGGCGCCGGGCGGCCTCGGCGTGGGAGTCGTCGCCGAGCAGCGCCTCGGCGGCGGCGCGCACGTCCTCGGCCCCGGTCCGCCCGGCGGGCAGCACCCGGGCGGCGCCGGAGCCGGCCAGCACCTCGGCGTCGCTGATCTGGTTGGGCAGTTGCGGCAGCAGCAGCTGCGGCACGCCGTGGTGGGCGGCGGTGAGCGCCGTCATGAAGCCGCCCTGGTGGACCAGGAGGGCGCAGCCGGGCAGCAGCACGTGGAGCGGCAGGTTCTCCAGCACCCGGACGCCGGGCGGCGGGGTGCCGAGCCGCTCGCGCTCCTCGGCGGTGACGGCGACGACGATCTCCGCGTCGAGCCCGGCCAGCCCGGCCAGGACGTCGGCCAGGCTGGTGCCGGCGCCGTCCAGGACCCCGGTGGTGGAGGTGCCCCAGGTGAGGGCGATCCGCGGGCGCCCGGCGGGCCGGTCGGCCCAGTCCGGCACCGTGCCGGGGCCGTTGTAGGGCGGCCAGCGCAGCTGCAGCCGGGTCGGCGCGGGCGGCGCCTGCAGGCTGGGCGGGCAGGGCGAGACGGTGCGGTGGGCCGGGTCCCGTCCTTGCAGGTCCAGGCCGTACCGCCGGTAGGGCTCCCAGTAGCCGGGGAGGATGTCCAGGAGCTTCTCGCCGCCCTCGGAGCCGAGGATGTCGGGCCCCCAGAGGTGGCGGACGCCGGGCACGCCGAGGACGTGGGCGGCCACCAGGCCGGCCGGGGCCATGGTGTCGCCGATGACGAGGTCGGGCCGCCAGGCGCGGGCGAAGGCGACGGTGTCGTCCAGCGCCGCGGTGGTGGCCTCGGCCCAGGCGCCGAAGAGCCCGCCGTCGTCGGCGGCGGCCGCCTCGCGGATCTCCTCGGCGGTGCCGGGGGTGCCGTCGGCCTTCTCCTGGGAGAGGGTCCGCCGGCGCACCGCCAGGTAGTCGACGTCGGGGCCGACCGGCACCATCGGCATGCCGGAGCGGACGATCGCCGGGCGCATGGACGGCTGGGCGGCGATCCGGATCTCGTGGCCGGCGGCGCGCAGCGCCCAGGCGAGCGGCACCATGGCCATGTAGTGGGTGGGCCAGCCGGAGGCGGTGACCAGGACGCGCAGCTCGCTCATTTCTCCACCAGCCGGCTCTCGTCGGCCCGCTCGGCGGCGTGCGGCTGCGGTGCGCCGTGCGCGGCGGTGGTGATCGGCAGGGGCGGGACGTCGCGCGGGCGCAGCAGCCGCACCATCGGGCGCTCGACCAGCTGGTAGAGCAGCCAGGCCGCGGTCAGCGCGATGAGGAACTGGGCGGCGAAGGAGAGGAGCCCGACCCACCAGGACAGCACCGGCAGCGGGACCGGCAGCCAGTCCCGGTCGACGCCGAACTGCCAGAGCCGGCTGAAGAGTTCCTCCTGCACCAGCAGGTGGGTGAGGTAGAAGGAGAGGGAGATCTCGCCGAACCACACCAGCGGCCGCCAGCGCAGCGGGGACCAGCCGCCGGTGATGTCGGCGGTGCTGAGCGCCGCGATCAGCAGCGCGAACGGGATCACCATGCCGGCGCCCAGCGACAGGTAGCTGGGGAGGTGGAGGTTGATGCCCCAGCCGGCCGCGGTGAGCAGCAGGGCGACGGCGGCGTTCGGGCCGCGCCAGGCGCCGCGGCGCACCAGCAGGGCGAGCGCGATGCCGATGACGAACTCGGCCATCCGCATCGGCGGGAAGATGTAGGCGAACCAGTACCCCATCGGGCCGCCGTAGTCCTGGGTCGGGACCATCTCCATCGGGTCGGGGCTGGTCATCGTGAAGGTGTGCGAGACCACGTACGGCAGGACGAAGGCGAGCCCGGCGCAGACCGCCGCGGCGGTGTAGAGCTGCCAGTTCCGCGCCCGCGCCAGTACGAAGATCAGGACCGGGAAGCAGAGGTAGAACAGGGCCTCGCAGCTGAGCGACCAGTCGAGGCCGGTCAGGGTCAGGTAGTACCACTGGCTGGGCACCCAGTTCTGCACCAGGAAGACGTGCGAGAGGGTGACCTTCGCGCCGGGGACGCCGTAGCGGACGGCGATCAGGCTGAAGGCGATCGCCGCGGTGACCAGGTGCACCGGATAGACCTTGGCGATCCGGCGCCGGTAGAAGGAGCGCGCGGTGTCCCCGGGGCGCGCGATGTACGTCAGCACGAAGCCGCTGAGCAGGAAGAAGCAGGCGACGGCGGGCCCGCCGGAGCGGGAGAACAGGACGTGGAAGACGTCCTGCTGGAATTTCCAGTCGAAGGTGCCACCGGCGAAGCTGAAGGAGAGGAAGAAATGCGCGCCGAATACCGTGAGGGCGAGGATTCCACGCAGTCCGGTGAGCGACACGAGGTGGTCGACGGCCGATCCGGGGGAAACCGCGGCGACGGACGGTGATTTTCTCATGAATGCCTCTCTCTGCTGGGGCGAAGTGCCTGGGGACGGGGTTTCGGCGGTCCGGCGGAACGGCCGGCGAACGACCGGCGGGGAATTCAGGCCAGCTTTTCGAGTTCGGTGACGACCTCCGCCGGGGCGGGCTGCCGGGCCATCTCCGCGGCGAGCCGCCGGGCGGCCTCGCGGTAGGGGCCGCCGGCCACGACGGCGGCCACCCGCTCGCGGATCGCGGCCACCGGGTCGGCCTCCCGGTCCAGCTCGCCGTAGGTGAGGTGGATGCCGGCGCCGGTGGCGGCCTGGCGCTCGGCGTTGAGGGTGGGCTCGGGCCGGCGGGTGATCGTCACCTGCGGGACGCCGGCCCGGGCCGCGGTCAGGGTGGTCCCGGACCCGCCGTGGTGGACCACCGCGGCGCAGCCGGGCAGCAGCAGGTGCAGCGGCAGCGAGACCGCGGTGCGCACCCGGTCCGGCAGGTCTCCGAGCAGCTCGCGCTGGTCGGCGGTGGTGGCCAGGACCACCTCGACCGGCAGGGCGGCGACCGCCTCGACCGCCTTGCGCAGCAGGTCCGTCATGGCCGGGCCGAGCAGCTTGGCGGTGGTGGCGCCCCAGGTGACGCAGACCCGCGGGCGCTGCGGCGGTTCGAGCAGCCAGTCCGGCAGCGTGCCGGGCCCGTTGTAGGGGACGTAGCGCTCCTGCCGGACGTCCGGTGCGGGGCCGAAGCCCATGCTCGGCGGGCAGAGGTCGATCCAGGCGGCGGGCCGCAGCCGCACCTCGGCGCCGACCCGCTCGAAGAGTTCGACGTAGCCGTCCTGCGGCTCGTCGCCGAAGCCCTTCATCTCCAGCTTCTGCAGCCCGGGGCTGCCCCAGAGGTGGCTGACGTTCGGCACGCCGAGGGCGGCGGCGGCCACCGGGCCGGCGTAGGAGACGGCGTCGTGGACGACCAGGTCGGGCCGCCAGTGCCGGGCGAAGGCGAGCAGGTCGTCCAGCATGCCGGCGGCCATGGCGAACTGCCGCTGCCCGAGCGCCTCCAGCAGCTGCTTGCGGGAGGCGTCGAGCAGGTCGGGCTCGACCGGCCAGCGGGCCGGCCAGCGGTCGTGGTCGTGCCAGGCGGACAGGTCGCGGTTGCGTGCGCTGCCCCCGAGGTCCACCGCGGAGCCGACCTCCACCATGGGGAGCCCGGAGCCGAGCACCGCCGCGGTGAGCGAGGGCGCACTGGCGACGCACACCTCGTGGCCGGCGGAGCGCACCGCCCATTCCAGCGGAACCATCGGGAAATGGTGGGACGGCGAGGGGAAAGTCGTGAACAGCACGCGCATTTTCGGGGCCCTCCGATTCCTGGGCCGGTACGGCCCGCCCGCAGTTTCCCGCGCGCGGACCTGAGAAGCGGTCGAGTCCGGCTCGACCCTGAATCGAGGAGCGGCTTCCGGCCTATTCCGGGGCGGCCCCGCTCTGCCATGGTGGGGCGCATGAGGATTCTGCTCACGACGGCGCCCATGTACGGGCATGTCCTGCCGCTCGTGCCCCTTTCCTGGGCACTGCGGGCGGCGGGCCACGAAGTCCTGCTGGCGGCCCCCGGGGAATTCGCCGGGGTGGCGGGCGAGGCGGGCCTGCCCGCCGTCGCCAGCGCCGGCGCGGTGTCGATGGGCGGGATGATCGGCTTCGAGCGGGACGGCACGCCGGCCCCCCGGCCCGCCGACCCGCAGGGGCGGGCGCGGCGCAGCGGGCGCGGCTTCGGCCGGCTGGCCGCGCACGTCCTGGAGCGCACGCTGCGGATCGCCGAGCAGTGGCGCCCGGACCTGGTGGTCAGTGAACCGACCGAGTACGCGGGCCGGTTGGCCGCCGGACGGCTCGGACTGCCCTGGGTGGAGCACGGCTGGGGGCTGCGGCTCTCCGGGCTGTTCGCGGAGGCGGCGGAGCAGGAGCTCGCGCCGGAGCTGACCGCGCTGGGGCTGCCCGGCCTGCCGGCGCCGCAGCTGCGGCTGGACCCGTGCCCGGCGCGGCTGCAGCTCCCGGGCGGGCCGGCCGGACCGGTCCGGCGGATCCGTTACGTCCCGTACAACGGGCCCGCCCGGGTGCCGTCCTGGCTCCGCGAGCCGCGCGAGCGCCCCCGGGTCTGCGTGACGCTGGGCTCGATGGCGCCCGCGGCCAGGGCGGGGCTGCTGGCCACGCTGCCGGACGCCCTGGACGCGGCGGGCGTGGAGACGGTGCTGGCCACCGGTGACGCCGCGCCCACCGGAGCGCTGCCCGCTTCGGTGCGCGCGGCGGGCTGGCTCCCGCTGGACACCGTGCTGCCGGCCTGCGACCTGGTGGTCCACCACGGCGGCCCGGGCACCGCGATGACGGCTCTGGTGCACGGCCTGCCGCAGCTGGTCCTGCCGTTCTACCTGTCCGACACCACCACGTACGCGGAGCGCCTGTCCGAGCTCGGGGCGGGCCGCTGGCTGCCGCCCGAGCGGGCCGACGCGGCGGGCGTCGCGGACGGTGTGCGGGCGCTGCTGGCGGACCGGACGGCACGGACGGCCGCGGCCGGACTGGCCGGGGAGATCGCCGGCCTGCCCGCCCCCGCGGAGGTCGTCCCGGTCCTGGCGGAGCTGGTGCGGAAGGAGCGTGCGGCATGCGTCCGTTAGCGGTGGAGGGGGCGTGGGAGGTCACCCTGCGGCCGCACCACGACGAGCGCGGCGCCTTCGCGGAGCTGTACTCGGCGGACCGGCCGGTCGGCCCCGACGGGCCGATGCCGGTGGCCCTGGCCGGCCTCTCGGTCTCCCGCCGGGGCGTGGTCCGCGGCATCCACTACGTCAGCACACCACCCGGGCAGGCCCGGTACGTCACCTGCGTGGCCGGCGAGGTGCTGGACGTCGTGGTCGACCTGCGGGTCGGCTCGCCCACCTTCGGCCGCTGGGACTCCGTCCGGCTCGGACCCGGCCACTGGCGGGCCGTACAGCTCGCCCCGGGGCTGGGCCACGGCTTCACCGCGCTCACCGAGGACGCCACGGTGCTCTACCTGTGCTCCGCGCCCTACCGGCCGGAGCTGGAGCGGGCGGTCCACCCGCTGGACCCGGAGCTGGCCCTGCCGTGGCCGGACACCGCGGACCGGCTGCTCTCCGACCGCGACCGCCTCGCCCCGACGCTGGCCGAGGCGCGCCGCGCCGGGCTGCTCCCGCTCGCCTCGGCCGCCCGCGCGGCCGGCTCCCCCACCGGCCCCGCCACGGACCCCACCGGACCGGCCGGCCCCACCGAGACTGCCAGGAGGCGGACATGACGACGGCGGAGAAGGGCCCGGCGGCGCCGCCGGACGGGCCGCGGGTACTCATCGCGGGCGCCGGACCGGTCGGCCTGGCGACCGCGCTCGAACTGGCCAAGCGCGGCGTGCCGGTGCGGCTGGTCGACGCGGCCGACGGCCCCGCCGCCACCAGCCGGGCGATGGCGACACACGCCCGGTCGCTGGAGGTCTACGACCAGCAGGGCGTGCTGGCCGACATGATGCCGCGCGGCCGGGTGATCCAGCGCTTCACCATGCACCTCAACGGCCGCCGGCTGGCCGTGCTGGGCCCGGACTACTCGCGGGTGCCGACCCGGTTCCCGATGACCCTGATGATCGACCAGGCCGCCACCGAGGACGTACTGCGCCAGGCCGTCGCCAAACAGGGCGTGGAGATCGAGTGGGGGGTGCGGCTGGAGGGCTTCGAGCAGCACGAGGACGGCGTCACCGTCGAGCTGCGCGGCCCGGCCGGCCCCGAACGCGCCTCCGTCGGCTGGCTGGTGGGCTGCGACGGCGGGCACAGCACCGTCCGCCGGCTGCTCGGGCTGCCGCTGATCGGCGACTCCACCGAGACCTGGCTGATCGCCGACGCCGAGGTCGACATGGACCTGCCGCAGAACAGCATCCACTGGGTCAAGGTCGGCAGCGGCACGGTCATGGCCATCCCCTTCCCGCAGGAGGGCAAGTGGCGGCTGCTGGACACCGCCGACACCTCCTACGAGGGCGATCCGCAGGACGTCGCCGAGCGGTTCGCCGGCAAGCTGCGCCGCGGGCTCGGCCGGCCCGTCACGGTGCACCGGCCCGGCTGGGTGTCGGTCTTCACCATCCAGCAGCGGATGATCCCGGCCATGCGCAGCGGCCGCTGCCTGCTCGCCGGGGACGCCGCCCACGTGCACAGCCCCGCCTCGGGCCAGGGCCTCAACACCGGCCTCCAGGACGCCTACAACCTCGCCTGGAAGCTCGCCTTGGTCGAGCACGGCCACGCGGAACCCGCTCTGCTCGACAGCTACTCGGCCGAGCGGGTGCCGGTCGGCCGGGCGCTGCTCGGCTCCACCCGCAAGGCCACCCGCCTGGTGCAGCTGCGCAACTCCGCCGCCGGCGCGGCCCTGCCCGTGGTGTTCGCCCTGGTACGCACCTTCGCACCGCTGCGCGGCCGGATCGAGCGGAAGATCATCGGCTCGATGTCCGCCCTGGCGCTGGAGTACGCCGACAGCCCGCTCACCGTGCCCGACCGCCGTCCGGCCGAGGCCGCCGGACCGCGGGCCGGCAGCCGGCTGAGCCAGGTCACCGCGGAGCGGGCCGACGGCCCCGGCTGGAGCGCCCTGCTCGACGAGCTGCGCGACCTGCGGCCCAGCCTGCTGGTGGCCGCCGGCCCCGCGGGCGCGGCCGAGGCCGCCGCAGCGGCCCGCGCGGAGCACGGCGACTGGCTGTCCGTGCGCACCGTCGCCGGCGACGGCCCGGGGGCGCTGCCCGACCCCGGCGGCGCGCTCCGTGCCGACCTCGGCCTGCCGCCCGGCGGCTGGCTGCTGGTCAGGCCGGACGGCTACCTCTGCGCCCGCGGCGACCGGCTCGGCCCGGCGGACCTCGCCGCCGCCCTCGACGTGCTGCGCGGCCGGCGCCGCGCCGCCCGGGAGGTGTGACCGTGGACCTCGGGCTCACCGGCCGGACGGTGCTGGTCACCGGCGCCTCCGCCGGCATCGGCCGGCACACCGCCCGGGCGTTCGCCGCCGAGGGCGCCCGGGTGGCGGTCACCTACCGCACCGGCGAGGCGAGGGCCCGGGCTCTCGCCGAGGAGCTCGGCGCCGCAGCCGGCCGGGCCCTCGCCGTGCCGTACGACCTGGGCGACCCGGACTCCGTCGCCGCGGCGTTCGCCGAGGTGGAGCGGCAGTGGGGCGGCGTCGACGTCCTGGTGGCCAACGCGCTGCGGCGCGGCCGGCGGCGGCCGCCCGGCAGCCGCACCGAGGAGGTGCCGGCCGCGGAGTGGCAGCCGCTGCTGCGGGACAACCTGGAGCAGACGCTGCGCACCGTGCAGCTGGTGCTCCCCGGGATGCGGGCCCGCGGCTGGGGCCGGGTGGCGCTGGTCTCCTCCCACCTCGCCCGGGACGGCGCGCCCGGCCAGGAGTTCTACGCCGCGGGCAAGGCCGCCCTGCACGGCTTCGCCCGCAGCCTCGCCTGGGACGCCGGGCCGGACGGCGTCCTGGTCAACGTGGTCAGCCCCGGCCTGACCCGGACCGACGGCGTCCTCACCGACCTGCCGGCCGAGGTCCGCGAGCGGGAGCGGCTGCGCACCCCGACCGGGCGGCTCAGCGCGCCCGAGGACGTGGCCCGCACCGTCGCCTTCCTCTGCTCGGAGGCGAACGGCAACATCACCGGCGCCGTCGTCGACGTCTCCGGCGGCCGCTGACCCGGCGCCGCCTCACCAACCCTCCGTCACTTCCTTCGCCCCGAAGCGCCTCCGGCGCTCCGTCAGCCCTGGGCTCCGGCCCGCCGAGCTCCCCGTCGAGCTCCCCCGTTGAGAGAGGAACCAGCATGTCGACCACGCACACCGTCCGGCACAACGCGATCGTCCAGGCACCGGCCGAGCTCTGCTTCGACCTGACGGCGGACCTCGCCGCCTGGGTGCAGCACTTCGGCCCCGCCGTGCACGGCGAGATCGTCGAGGAGGACGCCGACGGCACCCAGCTGGTCCGCCGCTGGGCGCTGACCGGCGGCACCGGCGTGCACTCCTGGGACGCCCGCCGCCGGCTCGACCGCGCCGGCCTGCGGATCACCCTGGAGCAGGTGGCCCCGCCGGCCCCGCTCGCGTCGGCCACCGCCACCTGGACGTTCACCCCGCACGGCGAGGGCGCGACCAAGGCGGAGCTCGTCCACACCTTCACCACCGCCGGCGACGACCCCGGGGCGGCCGCCCGCATCACCGCCGAGCACGAGGAGCGCGCCCCCGCCCAGCTGGAGTCGCTGCGCGAGAGCGCCGAGCAGTGGGGCGACCTGGAGCCCCGGGTCATCTCCTTCGAGGACCCGCTGTTCATCGGCGGCCGGCTGGAGGACGTCTACGAGTTCCTCTACGCCGCGGACAAGTGGCCCGAGCGCGTCCCGCACGTCACCAAGCTCGACATGACCGAGGAGGTCCCGGGCGTGCAGTTCTTCGACATGCACACCCACACCCCGGACGGGAGCGAGCACACCACCCGGTCGGTCCGGGTCTGCCTGCCCGAGATCAACAAGATCATCTACAAGCAGATCAACCTCCCCGCCCTGCTGGACGGCCACACCGGCCACTGGGTCTTCGAGGAGACCCCCGAGGGCGTCATCGCCCGGGCCCGGCACACCGCCACCATCAAGCCCTCCGCCCTCCACCTGCTCGGCGAGGGCACCACGGTCGCCGACGCCCGCGCCTACCTGCGCCGGGTGCTCAGCACCAACAGCCTGCAGACCCTGCGCTACGCGCAGCAGTTCGCCGAGGAGCGCCTCCGTGCAGCCCGTGACTGACACCGACCCCGCCTCCCCCACCGACACCGGGCTCGCCGCCGGCCTGACGGCCGAGCTCCCGCTCGACGGCCTGCTGCGCCGGGCCGCCGCCGTGGCCCCCGACCGGGTCGCCCTGCGCACCCCGCTCGGCGACACCACCTACGCCGACCTCGACGCCGAGGTGGACACCGCGGCCGGCGCCCTCACCGCCGCGGTCGGCGGGACCGGCGCGGTGGTGGGCGTGGTGGCCGCCCTCGACGTGCCGTTCGTGGTCGCGTACTACGGCGCCGTCCGGGCCGGCCACACCGTCGCCGTCGTCAACCCGCTGATGGGCGACGACGCGATGGTGCACGCCCTGGGCACCGCGGAGGTGGCCGCGGTGGTCGCCCCGCCGCAGGTCGCCGAGCGGCTGGAGCGGCTGCGGCCGCGGCTGCCGAAGCTGGGCGGGGTGATCACCGCCGAGCGGCTGCCGACCGGGCTGCTGCCGCCGGGCGAGCGCGGCCCGGCGCCCGACCTGGACGCGGTGGCGTGCATCCAGTTCACCAGCGGCACCACCGGCGATCCGAAGGCCGTCCGGCTGACGCACCGCAACCTGGTCACCAACGCGGCGCAGATCGCCGCCGTGCACGGCCTGGACGGCAACAGCGTCACCGTCAACCACCTGCCGCTGTTCCACCCGATGCACCTCAACTCGGCCGTCCACGCGGCGGCGACGCAGGTGCTCTGCCCCGACTCGGCGCCCACCGCGGCCGTCGCGGCGGCCAACCGGAACCGGGCCACCCACCTCTACAGCCTGCCGGTCCGGCTGGCGGCCCTGGCCGCCGACCCGGGCCTGGGCGAGCTCCGGCTGGACACCGTCCGGGCGGTGCTGTCCGGCGGGTCGGCGCTGCTGCCGGCCCAGGCCCGGGTGCTCGGCGAGCAGTTCGGCATCCCGGTGGTGCAGGGCTACGGGCTCGCCGAGACCTCGCCGCTCACCCACTGCGAGCGGCCGGGCGATCCACGCCCGGGCTCGGTCGGCCGCCCCGTCCCGGGGACCGACTGCCGGGTGGTGGACGTGGAGACCCGGGCGCCGCTGCCCGCCGGGGAGCGCGGCGAGGTCCAGGTCCGCGGCCCCCAGCTGATGGCCGGCTACCTGCACGCCGACGGCCCGGCGACCGACGCCGACGGCTGGTTCTCCACCGGGGACATCGGCTACCAGGCGAAGGACGGGCACCTGTTCCTGGTCGACCGGCTCAAGGACGTCTTCAAGCACGAGAACTGGCTGGTCTCCCCGACCGAGATCGAGGAGGTGCTGATCCGCCACCCCGCCGTCCTGGACTGCGCCGTCGTGGACCACCCGGAGCCGGTGACCGGAGCGGTGGCGCACGCCTTCGTCGTGCTCACCCCGGACGTCGGCAGCGGCCCCTCGCTCGACGAGCTGGCCGCCTTCGTCAACGACCGGCTGCCCTACTACCAGCACATCCGGTACCTGGACGCGGTCGACCGCATCCCCCGCTCGCCGAACGGCAAGATCCTCCGCCGCAACCTGCGCCGGGCCGCCGGAGCGGCCCGCCCGGACCGACCCACTGGAGACAGGACATGATCACCGTCATCAACCGGCTCACCGTGCACGGCGACGTCGAGGCCTTCCGCAAGGTCCTCACCGGCATCACCGAGCACATGAGCGCCCAGCCCGGCTTCCTCAGCCACACCCTCTACCGCTCGCTCCGCCGGCCGGAGGTGTTCGTCGAGACGGCGCGCTGGACCGACGCGGAGTCCCACCGGGCGGCGATGAGCGCCGACGCGTTCCGCGAGAAGGTCCGCGACCTCGGCGGGCTCGCCACTCCCGAGCCCGACGCGTTCGAGACCGTCGAGGAGGACTGACCCTCCCCGGCCCCGCCGCAACGCCGACTGCCGCGCCCCCGGATCTCCTCCGGGGGCGCGGCAGTCGGACGTGCGGCAGGCGGTCCGGGCCCCGCGCGACCGGGCCGGCCCGGGTGGGGCCGGCCCGACGGCCGGGTCGGCCGGTCAGCGGCTCACCGCCTCAGCGGAGGTCGAACCGGTCGAGGTTCATCACCTTGTCCCAGGCCGCGACGAAGTCCGTCACGAACTTCTCCTTCGCATCGTCGCTCGCGTAGACCTCGGCGACGGCCCGCAGCTCCGAGTTGGAGCCGAAGACCAGGTCGACCCGGCTGCCGGTCCACTTCAGCTCGCCGGTGGCGGCGTCGCGGCCCTCGAACGCGGTGGCGTCCTCGGAGGTCGGCGTCCAGGTGGTGCCCAGGTCGAGCAGGTTGGCGAAGAAGTCGTTGGTCAGGGCCCCGGGGGTCTCGGTCAGCACGCCGACCGACGACTGCTGGTGGTTGGCGCCCAGCACGCGCAGGCCGCCGACCAGGACGGTCATCTCCGGGGCGCTCAGGGTCAGCAGGTTGGCCCGGTCGATCAGCAGGAACTCGGCCGGCAGCCGGCTGCCCTTCGCCAGGTAGTTGCGGAACCCGTCGGAGCCCGGATCCAGCGCGGCGAAGGACTCCACGTCGGTCTGCTCCTGGGAGGCGTCCGCCCGGCCCGGCGCGAACGGGACCTGGACGGCGAAGCCGGCGCCGCGCGCCGCCTGCTCGACCGCCGCGCAGCCCGCAAGGACGAGCAGGTCGGCGAAGGAGATCTGCTTGCCGCCGGTCTGCTCCGCGTTGAAGGCCGTCCGGACGCCCTCCAGGGTGCGCAGCACGCCCGCCAGCCGGTCGGGGTCGTTGACCTCCCAGCCGCTCTGCGGCTGCAGGCGGATCCGCCCGCCGTTGGCACCGCCGCGCTTGTCGCTGCCGCGGAACGAGGAGGCCGCGGCCCAGGCGGCGGAGACCAGGTCGGAGACCGCCAGGCCGGAGTCGAGCACCCGGGCCTTGAGCGCGGTGACGTCCGCGGCGTCGACCAGCGGGTGGGTCACCGGCGGCAGCGGGTCCTGCCAGAGCAGCTGCTCGGTCGGGACCTCGGGGCCGAGGTAACGCACGACCGGGCCCATGTCGCGGTGGGTGAGCTTGAACCAGGCCCGGGCGAAGGCGTCCGCCAGCTCCTCGGGGTTCTCCAGGAAGCGCCGCGAGATCGGCTCGTAGACCGGGTCCAGGCGGAGCGAGAGGTCGGTCGTGAGCATCGTCGGGGCGTGGGCGGCGGCCGGGTCGTGGGCGTCGGGCACGGTGCCGGCGCCGGCGCCGTCCTTCGGCTTCCACTGGTACGCACCGGCGGGGCTCTTCGTCAGCTCCCACTCGTAGCCGAACAGCGTCTCGAAGAAGCTGTTGTCCCAGGTCACCGGGGTGGGCGTCCAGGCGCCCTCCAGGCCGCTGGTGATCGCGTCGCCGCCCTTGCCGGTGCGGAAGGCGCTCTTCCAGCCGAGGCCCTGCTGCTCCAGCGGCGCGGCCGCCGGCTCGGCGCCGACGTTCTCCGCCGGCCCCGCCCCGTGGGTCTTGCCGAAGGTGTGGCCGCCGGCGATCAGGGCGACGGTCTCCTCGTCGTTCATCGCCATCCGGCGAAAGGTCTCGCGGATGTCGCGGGCCGCGGCCAGCGGGTCCGGGGTGCCGTTCGGACCCTCCGGGTTGACGTAGATCAGGCCCATCTGGACCGCGCCCAGCGGGTTCTCCAGCTCGCGGTCGCCGGTGTAGCGCTCGTCGCCCAGCCAGGTGGTCTCCGGGCCCCAGTAGACGTCCTCCTCCGGCTCCCAGGTGTCCGCCCGGCCGCCGCCGAAGCCGAAGGTCCGGAAGCCCATCGACTCCAGGGCGACGTTGCCGGCCAGGATCATCAGGTCGGCCCAGGAGAGGCTGCGGCCGTACTTCTTCTTCACCGGCCAGAGCAGCCGGCGGGCCTTGTCGAGGTTGGCGTTGTCCGGCCAGCTGTCGATCGGGGCGAAGCGCTGCTGGCCGGCCCCGGCGCCGCCGCGGCCGTCGCTGATCCGGTAGGTGCCGGCGCTGTGCCACGCCATGCGGATGACGAACGGGCCGTAGTGGCCGTAGTCGGCCGGCCACCAGTCGTGGGAGGTGGTCAGCGCCTCCTCGATGTCCCGCTTCACGGTCGGCAGGTCGAGGCCGCGGAACGCCTCGGCGTAGTCGAACGACTCTCCGAGCGGATTGGCCACGGCGGGATTCTTGGCGAGGATCTTCAGATTGAGCCGCTCCGGCCACCACTGGGTGTTCCCACCGCCCTGGGTCGGGTGCGGGGCGCGCCCGTGCGCGACCGGGCAGCCGCCGGCCTCCTCCGCCGCTACGACCTTTGCATCGTGGTTCTCAGACATGGGAATCCTTCCGTACCAGGCGGATCACGGTGTTCTAGAACGCGAGCGGTGGAACCTCCGGGGCGCCGGGCCCCGGCCGTCCCCTGCCGTGCTGGGGGTGTTTCCGTCCCCAGGCTAGCGCTGCGACCCTCCGCAACACGCCGGATGCCGTGCTCCCGCCCGACGGGTTCGCGGGGATCCCCACCGCGCCGCCGCGCACGGCAGCGGCCGGGCGGTCCCGAGGGTCCGCCCGGCCGCTGCACCGGCTCCCGGCTACTGCGGGGTGACGTACGCGCCGGAGATGCCGCCGTCCACCAGGAAGGTGTTGGCGGTCATGAAGGAGGAGTCGTCGGAGGCGAGGAAGGCCACCGCGGCGGCGATCTCCTCCGGCTCGGCGAACCGGCCGAGCGGGATGTGCACCAGGCGGCGGGCGGCCCGCTCCGGGTCCTTGGCGAACAGCTCCTGGAGCAGCGGGGTGTTCACCGGGCCGGGGCAGAGCGCGTTGACCCGGATGCCCTCGCGGGCGAACTGCACGCCCAGCTCGCGCGACATCGCCAGCACGCCGCCCTTGGAGGCGCTGTAGGAGATCTGCGAGGTGGCGGCGCCCATCACGGCCACGAAGGACGCGGTGTTGATGATCGAGCCCTTGCCCTGGCGCTGCATGTGCGGGATCGCGTACTTGCAGCAGAGGTAGACCGAGGTCAGGTTGACCTCCTGGACGCGCTTCCAGGCCTCCAGGCCGGTGGTGAGGATGGAGTCGTCGTCGGGCGGGGAGATGCCGGCGTTGTTGAAGGCGATGTCCACCCGGCCGTAGGTGTCGACGGCCTTCTGGAAGAGGGCCTCCACCGCCCGCTCGTCGGTGACGTCGACCTCCACGAAGAGGCCGCCCACCTCGTTGGCGGCCTTGGCGCCGTTCTCCGGGTCGAGGTCGGCGCAGACCACCTTGGCGCCCTCCTGGGCGAACCGGCGGGCGGTGGCCAGGCCGATGCCGCTGCCCGCGCCGGTGATGACGGCCACCCGGCCGTCGAGTCGCTGAGTCATGCTGATCACTCCTCCGTGGAGATGAAGACGTTCTTGGTCTGGGTGAAGGCGTCGAGGGCGTCCGGGCCGAGCTCGCGGCCGAGGCCGGACTGCTTGAAGCCCCCGAACGGGGTGGTGTAGCGCACCGAGGAGTGCGAGTTGACGGAGAGGTTGCCGGCCTCGACGGCGCGGGAGACCCGCAGGGCGCGGCCCACGTCGCGGGTCCAGATCGAGCCGGAGAGGCCGTAGTCGGTCGCGTTGGCGATGCGCACGGCGTCCTCCTCGTCGCGGAACGGGACGACGGCGACCACCGGGCCGAAGATCTCCTCGGTGAAGGCCGGGTCGTCGTGGCGCACCGGGGCCAGCACGGTCGGCGGGAACCAGAAGCCCGGCCCGTCCGGGGCGGTGCCGCGGAAGGCGACGGCCGCGGCGTCGGGGACGTAGGAGGCGACCCTGGCCCGGTGGGCGGCGGAGATCAGCGGGCCCATCTCGGTCTTCTCGTCGGCCGGGTCGCCGACCCGCACCCCGCGGACGGCGGGCTCCAGCAGCGCCATGAACTCGTCGTGGACGGAGGCCTCGATCAGGATCCGGGAGCGGGCGCAGCAGTCCTGGCCGGCGTTGTCGAAGACGGCGTAGGGGGCGGTGGCGGCGGCCTTGGCGAGGTCGGCGTCGGCGAAGACGATGTTGGCGCTCTTGCCGCCGAGTTCGAGGGTGACCGGCTTCACCCGAGCGGCGCAGCCGGCCATGATCTCCTTGCCCACCCGGGTGGAGCCGGTGAACACCACCTTGGCCACGTCCGGGTGGGTGACGAAGCGCTGTCCGACCACCGTGCCGCGTCCGGGCAGGATCTGCAGCACGCCCTCCGGGATGCCCGCCTGCAGCGCGAGTTCACCGAGGCGCAGCGCGGTGAGCGGGGTGAGCTCGGCCGGCTTGACGATCACGGTGTTGCCGGCGGCGAGGGCGGGGGCGAGGGCCCAGGCGGCGATCGGCATGGGGAAGTTCCACGGCACGATGACGCCGACCACGCCGAGCGGTTCCTGGAAGGTGACGTCGAGGCCGCCGGCCACCGGGATCTGGCGGCCGAAGAGCCGCTCGGGGGCGGCGGCGTAGTACTCGATGACGTCGCGGGCGTTGCCGGCCTCCCAGCGGGCGTTGCCGATGGTGTGGCCGGCGTTGGCGACCTCCAGGGCGGCGAGGTGCTCGCGGTCGGCGTCGACGGCGGCGGCGAAGGCGCGCAGCAGCCGGGCCCGGTCGGCGGGGGCGACCCGGCGCCAGGTGTCGAAGGCGGCGCGGGCGCGGGCGACGGCGGCGTCCGTCTCGGCGGTTCCGGCCAGCTCGACGGTGGTGATCACCTCCTCGGTGGCGGGGTTGACGACCTCGTAGAGGTCCGGTTCGGTCATCGGGTGGTCTCCCTGGGCTGGCTGGCGGTCAGGAACGCGTGGAACAGGCGGTCGTCGTCGGGGTCGGTCTCGGGGTGCCACTGGACGCCCAGCACGAAGCGGTGGCCGGGCAGTTCGAGCGCCTCGACGGTTCCATCGGCACTCCGGGCGGTCACCTGGAGTCCGCGGCCGATCCGGTCGACGGCCTGGTGGTGGTAGCAGGAGACGGCGGCGGCGGTGCCGAGGACGCCGGCGAGCCGGCTGCCGTCCTCGACCGCGACCGGGTGGCGGACGAAGCCGGCCGGGACGATCTGGTGGCTCCGCTCCGGCAGGTGCTGGAGCAGGGTGCCGCCGAGGGCGACGTTGAGCAGCTGCATGCCGCGGCAGACGCCGAGCAGGGGCAGGTCACGGGCGAGCGCGGCCTCCAGCAGCCGGTTCTCCCAATCGTCGCGGGCCGGGTGGGGCGGGCCGGTGCGCGGATCGGCGGCCGCGCCGTAGCGGGCCGGGTCGACGTCCGGGCCTCCGGCCAGGACGAGCCCGTCCAGCGCCTCGGCCAGGTGCTCCGCGCCGCCGGGCTGGGGCGGCAGCAGGACGGGGGTGCCGCCGGCCCGGACGACGGCGTCGACGTAGGTCTGCGGGAGCAGGGAGGCGCGCTGGTGCCAGACGGACCAGGCGGCCTCGTCCTGGTAGCTGGTGATGCCGATCAGGGGGCGGCGGTGCGGTTCACCGGTCGGGTGCGGTTCGCGGGTCGGGTGCGGTTCGCGGGTCATGGGTGGAGCCTTCCTCAGAGCCGCTCGAATCCGCGGCGACGCTCCCAGTCGGTCACCGCCCGGTCGTAGGCCGCGAGTTCGGTGCGTCCGGCGTGGGCGTAGTGGCGGACCACGTCCTTGCCGAAGGCCTCGGTCGCGGCGGCGCTGCGTTCGAAGGCCTCGACCGCGTCGCGCAGCGTGGCGGGCACCCGGGGTGCGTCGGAGGCGTAGGCGTTGCCGGTGAACTCCGGTTCGAGTTCGAGCTGCTGCTCGACGCCGTGCAGGCCGGCCGCGATCAGGGCGGCGATCGCGAGGTACGGGTTGACGTCGCCGCCGGGGACGCGGTTCTCGAAGCGCAGCGAGGGACCGTGGCCGACCACCCGCAGGGCGCAGGTGCGGTTGTCGCGGCCCCAGGCGATGGCGGTGGGCGCGAAGCTGCCCGACACGTAGCGCTTGTAGGAGTTGACGGTGGGGGCCAGCAGCAGGGCGAAGTCGGCCAGACAGGCGAGCTGGCCGGCCAGGAAGTGCTCCATGGTGCGGGAGAAGCCGTGCGGCCGGTCACCGGCGAAGACCGGTGCGCCCTCGGCGTCGCGCAGGCTGAGGTGGACGTGGCAGGAGTTGCCCTCGCGCTCGTCGTACTTCGCCATGAAGGTGAGGCTGCAGCCCTCCTGGGCGGCGATCTCCTTGGCGCCGGTCTTGTAGACGGAGTGGTCGTCGCAGGTGGTGAGGGCGTCGGCGTACTTGAAGGCGATCTCGTGCTGGCCGAGGTTGCACTCGCCCTTGGCGGACTCGACGGTGAGGCCGGCGCCGGCCATGCCGTTGCGCAGCCGGCGCAGCAGCGGTTCGATCCGGCCGGTGCCGAGGATGGAGTAGTCGACGTTGTACTGGTTGGCCGGGGTGAGCCGGCTGTAGTCCTTGTCCCAGGCCTGCTCGTAGCTGTCCCGGAAGACGATGAACTCCAGCTCGGTGGCGGCGTAGGCGTGCCAGCCCCGGGCGGCGAGGCGCTCCAGCTGGCGCCGCAGGATCTGGCGCGGGGAGACGGCGACCGGGCGGCCGTCGTGGTGGGCGACGTCGCACTGGACCATCGCGGTGGCGGGGTGCCAGGGCACCGCGCGCAGGGTGTCGAGGTCGGGGCGGAGCACCAGGTCGCCGTAGCCGCTCTCCCAGGAGGAGACCTCGTAGCCGTCGACGGTGTTCATGTCGACGTCGACGGCGAGCAGGTAGCCGCAGCCCTCGGCGGCGTTGGGGACGACGTCGGTGAGGAAGTACTCGGCGGCGACGCGCTTGCCCTGGAGGCGGCCCTGCATGTCGGTCATGGCCAGGACGACGGTGTCGACGGAGCCGTCGGCCACGCGGGTGCGCAGCTCGTCGAGGGTGAGCCGGGCGCTGTTCAACGGGTCTCCATCTCGGGGTCCGGTGCGGTGGGTCCGTCCGGTGCCGCGTCGGCGGCGGGGGCGGGGGCGGCGAGGATCGGGCCGGTGAACCAGTGCCGGGCCGAGGCCAGCCACCAGAGGCCGGCGAAGCCGACCACCGCCAGGACGGCGACGGGGGTGTAGTTGAAGGACTCGGCGGTGATCGGGCTGACCGTGGGGAGCATGAACACGATGCTGATGAACGCGGTCCAGCCGACGGCGATCACGCCGATCGGGCGGCTCCAGCGGCCCAGGTGCCAGGGGCCGCGCGGGAAGTCGTCGCCCTGCCGAAGCCGGAGGTAGACCGGGATGACGTAGGAGATGTACAGGCCGATCACGGAGATCGAGGTGACGGCGGTGTAGGCGGTGGTGTTCCAGAGCGCGGGCAGGCCGAGCAGCAGGGCGCCGCCGGTGGCCAGCCAGACCGCGTTGGTCGGGGTCTGGGTGCGCGGGTCGATGCGGTGCCAGAGGGCGGAGCCGGGCAGCGCGCCGTCACGGGAGAAGGCGTAGATCATGCGGGAGTTGGCGGTGACGGAGGCCATCCCGCAGAAGAACTGGGCGCCGATCACGATCAGCAGCAGGAACTCCGCGCCGCCGGTGCCGATGGCGTCGATGAAGATCTGGGCGGGGGCGACGCCGGTGTCGCTGGCGAGGGCTCCGTCGTAGTCGCGGATCGCGAAGGTGAGGCCGAGCAGCAGGATCCAGCCGGCCCCCAGGGAGACGGTGATGGCGTTGACGATGCCGCGCGGGCCGGAGCGGGCGGCGTCGTGGGTCTCCTCGGTCATGTGCGCGGAGGCGTCGTAGCCGGTGAGGGTGTACTGGGCGAGCAGCAGGCCGAGCATGGCCACGTAGAGCTGGTTGTGGAAGCCGGTGTTGTCGACGAACTCGGTGAACACGAAGGAGGCGGAGGCGTGCCGGTCCGGGAGCAGGGCGAGCGCTCCGACGATGACCGCGACGCCGACCAGGTGCCACCAGACGGAGACGTTGTTGAGGAGGGCGACGAGCTTCACGCCCCGGGTGTTGAGCAGGCCGTGGATCAGCAGGATGGCGGCGAAGATCTCCACGGTGTGCGCGGGGGTCGCCTCGAAGCCGAACTGGAGCGAGAGGAAGGCGTTGGTGAAGAACGCCGCCCCGTAGTCGACGCCGGCGGTGACGGCGACCTGTCCCAGGAAGTTGAACCAGCCGGTGAACCAGCTCCAGGCCGGTCCGCGGCTGCGGGCCAGCTTGGCGGACCAGTAGTAGAGCCCGCCGGCGGTGGGGTAGCTGGAGCAGATCTCGGCCATGGCCAGCCCCACGCAGAGCGTGAGCAGGCCGACCACCGGCCAGCCCCAGATGATCATCGCGGGGCCGCCGTTGTTCATCCCCGTCCCGTACAGGGTGAGGCAGCCGGAGAGGATCGAGACGATGGAGAAGGAGACGGCGAAGTTGGAGAAGCCCGACATCGAGCGGGCCAGCTCCTGGGTGTAGCCCAGTTCGCGGAGCCGTTGTTCGTCGGCGGAAACGGTCGCGGTGTTCGCCGGAAACACCGACGGGGCAGGGTGGTCGGGTGAGCGTGCGTCAGTCATGGGCACCCCTGGGGGTTGAGGTGTGGTGTGCCGGAGGGGGCGCGCGGCCACGACGGTGTGGCGCGCCGCTCCCGGCGGGGATCGACGATCGGACGGCTCTGCAATGGACTGGAACCAGACCATTGGGGTGGTGGGCAGCATCGTTCACCCCGCGCTCGGCCCGCGTCAAGAGCTGGGCGGAGAACGGACGGGGCCGGTCCGCCCGCGTCGCCCGTGGGTACGATTCCGGCGTGGACGTCGACGAAGCACGCGCACGGGCGCGCCTGGACTGGCAGGCCGGGGCGATCTTCCGCCCGGTGCGGACCGGCAACGCCTTCGAGGAGACCGTCGAGCGGCTGCTCCAGGCGATCAAGCTCGGTGTCTTCGACTTCGGCGACCGGCTGCCGGCCGAGCGCGAGCTCGCCGCCCGGCTGGGCGTCAGCCGCGAGACCCTGCGCGAGGCGCTGCGCACCCTCCAGCAGGCCGAGTGCGTGGAGTCCCGCCGCGGCCGCTACGGCGGCACCTTCGTCACCTATCGGATGCCCGCGCCGGACGTCGCCGAGCTGCGGCGGGCCGCCCGCGACCTCGGCAGCGAGCTGGAGGACGCGCTGACCTACCGGCAGGTGCTGGAGACCGGCGCCGCCGAGGCCGCCGCGCGGCGGGCCTTCTCGCCCGAGCAGCAGGCCTACCTGGAGAGCCGCCTGACCGACCTGGAGGACGCCCCGGCGGAGCAGTACCGGCAGCTGGACTCGCGCTTCCACCTCGCCATCGCCGAGCTCACCGGCTCCCCCACGCTGGCCGCCGGCATCGCCGAGGCCCGGATGCGCCTGAACGACCTGCTCAACGCGATCCCGATGCTGGAGCGGAACATCGAGCACGCCGCCGAGCAGCACCGCGCGATGGCCCGGGCGATCCTCGCCGGCGACGGCGAGGCCGCCCGCCGCGCCACCGACGAACACCTCGCCGCCACGGCCGCCCTCCTCCGGGGCTTCCTGGCGTAGGACGCTCCCCGGCCGCGTCGGCCCGCCGGGCGCCCGGGGACGGCGAGCAGGCCGGGAGCAGCAGCCCCGGCTCCCGCGGCGTGCCCGGCTCACCGCGGCGTGCCCGGTGCCGCAGGTGACCAAGTGGTGACGCCACGGTGACGTCGCCCGGATAGCCTCGCGGGCACCCACCGCTGTTCCTGGAGGGACCGTGACCGCTCCGAACGCCACCCACGTCCACGTCCCTGCACGACCGGTCCGGGCGGCCACCGGCCCGTCACCCGTGCCGGCCGAGCGGCACGCCGACTTCCGGGCCGCCGCCCTGGAAACCGCGGCCCGCCTCGGCGCCGGGCTCGGCGGTGACCTGACGCTGGTCCCGACGCACGCGCCCACCTGCGGAGTGCGCGCCCTGCTCGGGGGCGGGACGCCGCTGCCCGCCGCCGTGCGCAGCGAGGAGGAGACCCGGTTCGGCGTCCCGCTGGACGACGTGCGGGTGCACGACAACGCCGCCGCACACCGGCTGGCCACACGCCACCTCGCCCGGGCACTCACCGTCGGCCGGGACATCGTCTTCAACGACGGCCACTACCGCCCCGACTCCTGGGCGGGCCGCGGGCTGCTCGCCCACGAGCTGGCTCACGCCGTCCAGCAGAGCGCCGCCGCAGCGGCCGGGCCCGTCTCCCCCGCACACGAAGCCGCAGCCGACGCCGCCGCCCTGGCCGCGGTGAGCGGCGGGCCGGTGCACGGCCGCGCCGTACGCACCGGGCCGCCCGCATCGGTCGGTCTCCAGGCCTCTCCCCTGTCGAAGGCGGAGATCGCGGTCCTGCTGCTGCCGCAGGTCACCGCCCGCATCACCGAGAACGAGCGGGAGGCCTCGACGTTCGTCATCTCCGAGGCGTACCGGGAGGAGCTCGGCCGGGAGCACACCTGGCTGCTCCAGCGCTTCACCGCACTCGCCGGCGCGCGGCGCTCCGCTGCGGACGAGGTGCAGCCCACCCCTCCCCTGGCCTACGAGACGCTGGCCGCAGTCGAGTCGGAGCTCGTCCAGCTCGAACCGCTGGCGCTCCACATCATCGCGGACGCTCCCGTCCACCCGCGTGACCATGCACTGAACACCGTCCGCGGCGTCCTCAGGAGGGCGCAGGGGGACCGGGACTTCATCCGGCAGTTCGCCGCCCAGGGGGGCGCGACGACACCTGCGGCGCAGGCAGCAGCCGCCCGGGTGCAGCGGCTGGTGGACCGGCTCACGCCCGTGGCCGCGCAGGCCGAGCAGTGGCACACCGCCAATCCGGCCGGCCAGAGCCTCGGCATGCGGAACGAGGCCCTGGGCACCTCGCTGGCCGGCACGGCCCTGGCGGACTGGGACCGTGGCGGCTGGTACTACCTCAGGGGTGTCGCCGCCTTCGTCGGGGCCGGCGGCATCGCCCTGGTCGACGCCGGCGAGCAGCTGCTCTCCTTCGGGTACCACGACGCGGCGACCGCCGTCTCCAAGGCCTACACCCAGGGCGACATCTCCTGGAACGAGGGCGAGAGCATCCTCTGGAGCGCCGCCTGGCGCGCGGTCCTGACGGCGGCCATCACCCGCGGCGCCGGGGCCGCGACCAGCAGGCTCGGCGCAGCCGCGACCCGCGTGGCCGGGTTGGCCCCGCGGACGGTGGGAGCCGGGCTGCTCTCGGGCGGGGTGGCCGGCGGCACCGCCGCGGCAGCCACCCTGGGCGCCCAGGCCGTCCTGACCACCGCGCTCCAGAGCCACTTCGCAAGCCCCGCCGGCCGCGCGATCTGGCAGCGGGGCATGCCCTCCGGAACGGAGTGGGCGCTCGCGATCCCGCTCGGCATCGTGCTCGGAGCTGCCGCGGGTGCCCGGGCCGTACGACTGGGCAACGAGAAGTTGATCGGCTCGACCGTCACCACCTCGTACGGGGAGGACCTGCGGATCGTGGCCATCACCCCGGAGGGGCAGGTGGTGCTGGAGCCGGTGGCGGGGCTGCGCACCCCGCCACCGGCCCCACCACCCTCCACAGCGATCGAACTGGTCTACGACCCGGCGTCGCGGGCCTGGCGACCGCTTCGCCCGCCGGGCACCGTCGCGGGCGCGGAGGCCGGGGGTACGAAGCCGGCGGCTCCCGGCGTGCCGGGAGCCGCCGCCGACCGCCCGCCCGCGCTGCCCCCGCACACCGGGCCTTCCGCACCGGGAGGCAGACCCGCGCCGCCGACCGAACCGGGTCCGACCGTCAGACCCTCCGCCGCGCCCACCGCAGGCGCGCCCGCCCTGCCGCCCGCTCCGGCCCCCGTCACACCGAAGACCACGGCCGCCGGTGTCCGAGTGGCCGAGACGCAGCAGGCACTCACCGCCGCCGCGCGGGAGACCGCGCTGGCCCGCGCGGAGGTGGCCACGGCCACCGGCGAGTTCCGGGCCGCACAGGCCGGACGACGGCCCGGTGGGCCGACGGTCCGACAGGCGCAGGACGCCCTGCGACGGGCGGAGAACCGACTCGCCCGGCTGACGGCCGGCGAGGCGACCGCGCGTGCCGAGGCCACGGCAGCCGCCCAGGCGCAGACCAAAATCGTTCGCCTGGAGACCGCCAGAGCCCGACTCACCCGGGAGATCACCGCCGAGCTCAACCCGCCGCAGGGGTTCACCCCCGAGCAGGTGCGCGCCGGGCGCAAGGCCGGCGTGGTGCCCTCGACGGGAAGCCCGGCCGGCGCCGAGTATCGTCGACTCACGGCCGAACTCGGCTCGGTGGAGCGGGATTTGGCCGCCGAAGTCCAGGGCTTGCGGCGAAGCGTGGCCGATCGGGTGGCGGCCGCGGCACCGGGCCGGGCCGGGCGGGCGCCCGCACTCCGCAATGCGGAGACGCTCCCGACGCCGCTCCGGCCGGTGAACGGTGCACCTGTCGACGTCACCACCGGTCAACCCATCAACGGGGGTTGGGAGGTCGATCATCTGATGCCGCGAGCGGAGATCGCCCGGGACCCGCGCTTCGCCCGGCTCTCCCCTCTCCAGCAGGACGCGATGCTGCTGGACGTGCCGGAGAACTACCTCCCGATGAGCAAGCAGGCGAACCTCTCGAAGAGCGACTGGACGGTCAACGAGTGGATCGCCCGCCGCGCCGCCGACGGCCGCCCGCTGCCGCCGGCGATCGCCGAGGCCCTCCGTGACGCCGACAGGCTCGCCCGGGCCGCGATCGAGGCGAGGTTCGGATCCTTCCTGGGCAGGTAGCCGTACCCCCACCGCCCGGCGGTCCCGCTCGGGCGGTGGGGGTGGGTGGCAGCGGTTGTGAGGTGGCGGCGCACCGGGGGGTCAGGGGGCGACGCGGGTCGGTTTGAAGGCGAGGCGGAGGTCGTCCACCTTGGCGACCTGGCCGGCGGTGACGCGGACGAGGGCGAGCGGGGCGTAGACGTGGTCGGTGCCGTGCGGGGCGGCCTCGGCGGGTTCGCCGTCCGCATCCCGGGGCCAGAGGACGTCGCCGATCGCCGTCCGGGCGGGGAACGTCCAGTAGTCGCCGGTGCGGTAGCGGACGTTCGGCTCGGTCGGCGGGCGGAACCGGATCCGGATGCCGTCCTCCAGGGTCAGCCAGCCGGTGCCCGACAAGGGGATGGGCAGAGCTCCGTCGTTGGCCGGGCGCGGGATGTCCGGTCCGCCGGGCGTCTCGGGGTGGTCCCAGAGGCGCAGCAGCGGGTGGCGGTCGGCGCCGAGGGGCTCGTCGAGCGCGGTGTCGAGGTGGACGACGTAGTCCTCGCCCTCGTCGTCGACGTCCACCACCCGGGCCAGGTGACCCGGGAGGCCGTGCAGGGTGGTGTGGTCGTCGACGACCTCCACCAGGGTGCCGACGCCGGGCGCGGTGCGCTTGTCGCGCGGCGGGTCGCGCAGGACGGCGGTGGTGCCCGCGGCGTTCAGCAGCGGGTGGGTGATCGAGCCGTTGTCACGGGACCAGGTGAAGGTCGGCGGGCCGGCGTCGCCGGTGCCGCGGTGGATCTGGACGCGGTAGAGCTGGTTCTCGGGCCCGAGGTAGCCGGCCGCCGGATCGGCCGCGCAGGGCTCCACCGGGCCGGCGCCGCGGTCGGCCCGGACGGTGAGCCCGCCCCGGTCGGGTGGCTGGAGGAAGGCCTCCCACTCGGGCCAGTGCGCGGCGATGTCGGCCGCATCCAGCTTCCGGCCCGGCGGAGGCGTCCGGGTCAGCCGGACCTGCCAGACCAGCCGGGTGCGGCTGCAGGTGTCGGGGCCGCCGAGGGCGACCTCGCGGATGGAGTCGTCCTCGGCGGCGGAGAGGTGCCGCTCCCAGACGTCGAGGTAGGCCAGGTGGTCGCCGTCCGGCGGCGCGCCGAGGTCCGGGAGGTCCGGCTGGGCCGTGTAGAGCAGATCGGTCTCGTTCTCGCAGGCCCGGCCGCGGACCCAGTAGCGGCCCCGGCCGATCCGCAACGCACCGGCCGCCTCGCCGACCGTGCCGATCAGGAAGGCGGAGCCGCGGGCCGTCCCGTCGGGCGAGGCGGTGCCGTGCGGGCCGATCAGGTCCTCGGCGAGGGCCTGGAGGTGGTGCAGCAGGATGGCGACCTGCTCGTTGCCGTCGGCCGGCAGCGTCACCCGGCCCTGCTGCTGGATCACGCGCAGGAAGTGCCGGCGCGGGTCGAAGCTGAACCGCTCGACGTCGGCGTGCATTCGGGTCCTCACTTCACAAGGGGCGTCGGTGGGGCGGTGGGCGGGCCGCGCGCGGAGGCCCGCGCGGACCCGTGCGGTCAGTCGGCGAGGAGGACGGCGGCGTCCAGGCCGGCCGGGACGTACTCGGCCAGCCGGGTGCGCAGCGCGGCCAGTCGCTGGGGCAGGAAGAGGTCGTGGTGGACGCCGAGTTCGGAGCCGTCGTCGGCGCCGGCGCGGATCTCCTCGGCGCAGTCGGCGGCGAGCTGGGCATAGCCGGCGTCGGGGTAGCGGACGGAGGTGAAGCGCGGGCGCAGTCGGCGCTCGGTCGCGGCCACGAGGTCGGGTGCCGGTGCGTCGCCGAGGGCGGCGAGCGCGGTGTCCGGCTGGCAGTGGAAGCGCCGGGGTGTCCGGGAGCCGGTCGGCACCCAGCAGAAGCGCAGGCAGCCGCGGGAGCGCCGGGCGGCCTTGACCCGACCGGTGAAGACGGTGTTCTCGCCGCGCTCGACCGCCTGGACCTGGACGGTGCCCAGGACGGTCGTCCGGGCGATGTCCAGCACCGCGCGGGCCGGGGCGGGGCCGCCGGCGCCGACGGCCTCCTGGTCCCGGTGGGTGGCGTCGAGGACGGAGTCGGCCACGGTCAGCCGGAGCGGTTCGCCGCGGTCGGGGCCGGGGGCGGCTTCGACCTGCACCGGTCCGAGGACGGAGTGGCTGATCTCGACCTCGGCGCCGGGCAGGGCGGACAGCTCCAGCGAGGGCGGGGCGGGCCGGTCGTCGTCGCACGGCACGCCGGGGGCCCAGCCGGGGACGAGCGTGCAGTGCCGGATCACCACCCGGGTGGGCGGGCAGCACTCGCCGGCGCAGCCGCAGCCGCAGTCCCCGCAGGAGGTGCGGGGACTGCCGGGACCGTCGCCCCGGCCGTCGCGATCACCATGGCCGTGGCCGTTGTGGTCACCATGGCCGTGGTCGTTGTGGTCGCCGTGGCCGTGGTCGTTGTGGCCGTTGTGGCCGTTGTGGTCGTGGTGGCCGGGGCCGTTGGGGTTCCCGTGGCCGTGGTGCTCCGGTCGGCGGCCGGCGACGTGGACCGACCGGCCGCCGACCAGCAGCCCGTCCAGGGTGAACCGGCTACCCGGGGCCAGTCGGACCGCCAGCGAGTCCGGCCCGTCGGCGTGCCGGTCGGCCAGCCAGAGCACCGGCCGGGTGCGCCGGGCGGCGCGGATCAGCAGGTGCTGGTGCCGCCCGAGGGACAGCTCCGCGGTCACGCCGAGCACCTCGGACCGGGTGATCTCGACGACCGCGAATCTCGGCCGGTCCCGCTTCCAGTCGTGCAGGGCGGCCTGGAACTCCGCCGCCGTGGCGACGCCCCGGTACCAGCGGGCGGGCCGGATCAGCGCCGGCCAGAGCTCCTCCAGGTGCCCGCGGTTGGCCACCAGCAGCGGGCCTCCGGCGGGCGCCGGCCGGTCCGGGTGGGCCAGGGTGAACAGTTCCTCGTCGGCGAGCGCGGCGTTGAGCGCCTCGGTGAGCGCCTCGGTGAGCACCTCGGGGGTGTCCCCGCCCGACCAGTGGCGCCGGATCAGCTCCGCCTCCGGCCGGTCGCCCGCCCGGACCGCCGCCAGCAGGGCGGCCGGGTCGGCGAGGTCGGCTGCCCGGACCCGGTAGGTGTCGGCCTCGGGCGGCTCCGGCAGCGGCCGCAAGTACTCCCCGCCGCCGAGGTCGGCGGCCCGGCCGTAGTGGTAGCCGACCCGGACGTGGCGCGGCGGGTTGCGCCGGGGGAAGAGCATCCGGCCGAGCACCGGGTCGACGGCGACGGTGCCGGGCAGCGGGCGGTAGGCGTCCCAGTCGCCGAGGTCCGCCGGGATCACCCGGTCGGCCGGCACCGGGCTGCCCTCGCCGCGCCGCGGCCAGTCCGGCGCGTGGATCACCAGGGACCGGCCCTCGCCGTAGTACCGCGGGTCGGCCCGGCCCAGCCGCCCGAGGGCGCGCCGGTCGATCGGGGCGGGCAGGTCGGCCGGCTCCAGCGGGTGACGCCTGCGGTCACCGTCCGGTCCGGCTCCCGGCGCGCCCGTTCCCGCGCCTGGGCCCGTTCCTGTACCCGCACCTGTGCCGGTGCCCGGACCCGCGCCGCGGCCGAACAGCTGGAGCGGGAACCCTGCGGGGTCGAAGGTGAACGCCCACCGCCCGACCCGCTCGACCTGCCCGGCCTGGCTGTGCGTCACCGGGTAGGCGCGCAGCCGCGAGACGTAGAGGCCCACTCCGGGGATGTTGTGCAGCCCGGTGGTGCGGTGCGAGCCCGGCCGCCGGACGTCCACGGTGTGCGCCAGGGCGTCGAACGGCCCGCCGAGGCGGTCGAGCAGCGTGCCCGCGCGCAGGTCTGCGGTCCGGCCGCGGTCGGGCTGCGGGTGGTTGAGCTGCTGGTGCCGGGCGAGCAGCCGGTAGGCCTCGACGGCGTGGCCGGGCAACCCGGCGACGTCCAGGGCGAGGTCCTCCAGCAGCGCCCGGGTGCCCTTGCGGCGCCGGTGGCGCAGCGTGTTGGCGATGTCCTGGCGCGGTGCCAGGGCCGAACGCCGGGCCAGATCGCGGCCGGTGAGCCCGGCGGCCGTCCAGCCGGCGTCCGGGACGGGCGTCCAGCCGACCAGGTCGGCGAGGTAGGGCACCACCCAGTCCTCGGCGGTCTCCACGAACCAGTTCTCGTACTGCCGGGCGATGTCCTCCTCGATCACCTGCATCTGCTCGGCGATCACCCGCAGCAGGTCGCGCAGCGGGTGGCCGGCCGCCTCGTCGCGCATCCGGTGCACCAGCGGCAGCAGGTCGAACAGGCGGTCGGCGGCGGTGTGCGGGATTCGCGGCGTCATGCGGCGTCCTCCTTGAGGTCGAGGAGTTCGGGCAGCTCGGCGGCGGCGCACAGGTGCTGGGCAGGCAACAGGTCGTAGCCCTCGCCGCGGCGGGCGCCGAGGGCCGGGAGCCAGGGGCCGGGTGGACCGCCCAGGGCACCGGTCGAGCCGTGGGCCCCGACGGCGCGTAGCCTCAGGAACCGGCTGAACCGCACGCCAGGGACGGCCTGCAGCACGGCCACCACTTCAGAGCCCGTGAGCTGTTGGGCAAGCTCACGGCGGGTCGGGTCGAAGGCGTCCAGCAGGGCCGCCCGCAGCCGCGGTTCGACGGTGCTCCACTCGTGGTCGGGCAGCAGCCCCACCGACGCTCTCACCCCCAGCACCAGCCGCTCGGCGGGCAGCACCTGGATCCGGACCGACGGGTCGCCGTAACGGCGCAGCGCGGTGCGCAGGTCGGCGACCACGTCGGAGTCCCGGTCCAGGACGGCGCCGTCGGCGCCGGTGACGGTGACCACGACGAGCCCGCCCCGTCCGTCGGAGAGCCGGTCGGCGGCAGCCTTGCCGACGCCGGCGAAGGCCCGAGCGAAGTCGGCGTAGTCGGTCAGCGAGACCAGCCGGTCGAAGGTCTTCAGCGGGAGCAGGGCGTTGACCCGGGCCTGGTCCGGCCGTTCCGAGTCGGTGCCGCCGGTGGCGGGCACCGGGTTGACGACGTCCCGGACGCCGAGCGGTTTGGTGGCGAGCAGGGTGATCCGGCCGGCCGCGGTGTTGCCGGCGGCGCCGATGCCGGTGCGGTAGCGGGCGCGGATGTTCTCGGTGCCGGTCGGCGGGCGTCGGCCGGCCGTCCCGTCCGGGAAGACCACGGTGGTGGCGTCGCGTTCGTCGGTCTCGGTGACGTACCCGCGGTCGTCCGGACCGAGGCCGAGGAATCGGGGCCGCTCCGGCCAGCGGACGGCGTCGACGGTCACCTCCAGGGTGCTCGCGGTACCGGTCGGGGTTGGGGCGGAGACGTGGGTGAGCGGGCCGCTGCGCAGGGCGAAGCGCTGACCGGCGACGGAGGCGTCACCGCTGCCGAGCACCTCGGCGCGGGTCTCGCCGTGGGTGGCGTGCACGACGTTGCCGTGGACGACCACGGTGTCACGCCGGTAGCGGTGCGCGAGTGGGCGCTCCAGCAGCAGGAAGGTGTGGTTGCGCTCGCCGGGCGCGGGGCTGCCGATCGGGGCGGCGGGGTCGTCGTTCGGGGCCGGGCCATGGCTCACCGCGGAAACCTTGACGAGTTCGGCGGCGGCGACGCCGGTGACGCCGAGCAGGTCGGCGCGTTCGCCGGAGACCACCAGCAGGCGTCCGGGCTCCAGGCTCTCAACCAGCCCGGCGAGCTCCACCATGCTGCCGCGCACCGGTTCGGTGATCGGGAGTTCGGCCAGCGGGAGCAGCTCGGGGGCGGCGTGGACGGTGACCGCCCGCAGCTGCTTCATCGTGCCCGGTACCGGCCACCTGTCCTTCCCTCCGAGGGTGATCCGGGTGGTCCGGGTCGACAGTCCGTACTCCGCCCGGGACACCGAGTCGACGGTGAAGGGCGCTTCGTCGCCGACCACGGTGAACTGCTCGGTGTCCGCCGTTTCCAGGCGGCCGCGGCGGTCCTGGTGCCCGTCCGACCGGCTCGACGGCGCCACCTCCACCACGGCGACGGTGCCGGAGCGGATCTCCCGGTAGGCGTTGTCGAGGTGGATGACCGTCGACGTCTCCTCGACGTCCCAGTCTGTCCACTCCTCCATGGGCGTAGGCCGCTCGTTCTGGAATCCCGGCTTGAGGGGGGCGTTGTGCCCGAACAGCGGGGCGGTCACGCGCAGGGCGTAAACCTGTGTGGCCGGTGGTGCGCTGACGGTGGTTCCGGCCCACGCGGTGTGCAGAGATCCGGCGAGCTCGGGGTGGAGGAGTTCGGCGAGCCGCAGCTTGTCGTCGCGCACCGTCGCCGTCGCCGTGACTCCGAGGGGCACCTCCTCCTGAGAGGCGTTCACCAGCCGCCCGACCAGGTCGCCCAGACCGCTGAGCGGATCCGGCACCGGTGGCTCCGACACAGCGCCGCCGGCCAGCACGACCCGGGTGCGCCTGTGCTCCTGGTCCTCCTCCACGGCACCGACCCGCCGCGGCTTGTACACCGCGCCCGCGGCGGTCGCGATCCGCAGGACCAGCAGGTCGTTGGCCTTCAACCGGGTGGCGATGCCGTCGAGCCAGAGCTCCGGCACGTCATCGGCCCGCCGCACGGTGATCACCTGTGGCCTGGTGGTGCGGATCTGCAGCCGGTTGGCGGCGGCGAGCGCCGGCAGCGGTGCGCTCGTCTCGTACGCCTGGGGCAGTTCGCCGGGGCCGGGCAGGCTCTGCACCTTGGTTCCGGCCGGGATCAGCTCCCGGTGCCCGGCCTCCAGCGTGAACGCCAGGTGGGTACCGGCCGCGACGCCCGGGCGGGGGCGGTAGCCGATCAGCCGGGTGAGCTCGTGCACCGAGCGGTCCTCGCGCGCGGTGCGCAGGTAGCCCTCGTTGCCGCGCAGCTCCTGGTAGAAGGTCAGCACATCGGCGACGGCGGCCCAGGCGTCGCAGAGCGCGACGGCCGGGTCGTCGGCCGCACGGGTGGTCAGGCCGGCGAGGCCCGGCAGGTCGGCGGTGGCGAGCCGGTCGAGCATCGCGGCCAGGAAGGTCGGGTGGGTTCCCACGCGAAGGCGCAGGGCGGGCAGCCCGGGCGGGTTGGCCACCGGGCCGGGGGGCGGGCCGCCGGTGCGTTCGCAGCAGCCGCAGGTCCGTTCGGTCATCGGCCGCCTCCTGCGACGACGGTGAACCGGCCGCCGTGCGGCCGGGTGGTGTCCAGTACCGCGATCTCGCGCGGGCCGATCGGGAGCACGCCGCGGTCGAGCGCGCCCCGGTCCGGTTCGCCCTGGCGCCGCAGCACGGTGATCTCGGCGGCGGCGACCCCGGGCACCGCCTGGGCCGCGGCGAGCGCCCGGCCGACGTACACGCCCTCGCCGAACGTCCACCGGTCCGGATGGAACCAGCCGAGCCGCCCGTCCGGCAGCACCCCGGCCGAGAACTCCTCCCGCAGCGCCTGGGCGACCTGTGCCCGGACGTGGAACGGCTCGACACAGACGGTGAGTTCGAGCTCCACCGGCACCCCGGTGGCGGGGGTGACCCGCAGGTCGTGGCCGAGTCGGCGGGCGCGCTCCAGAGCAGCGGTGATCCGCGCCCGGGTGCACTCCTCGTCCCCGCCGCCCCCGGCCGGCGCGCAGCCGCAGCGGGCGACGGCGGCGCCGAGCCGCGGGTCGAGCGCGACGTCGGCCTCGTACCAGCTGCCGGTCCAGACCAGGTCGGCCGCGGCGCCTTGCAGGCGGTCGCCGCCGGCCCGGCGGGCCAGCTCGGCGTAGTCCTCGGGGACGACGGCCCGTTCGCGGAAGGCCCGGAAGGCCTGCGGGACGGCCGGCCGCGCTGCGGCGGGCGTCTCGGGCGCGGTTCCGCCGACCGCCGGCAGCGGGTTGCGCGGGCGGACCACGAGGTCGTGCCCGCCGACACCGCGCCGCAGCGCCAGGTGGGTGATGGCCTCGGCCCCGACGTTCCCGGCCGGGCCCGCACCGATGCGGTAGCGGGCGGTGAACGAGGCCCCCGGGTCCGGCCGTCGCCCGGTGCGGCCGTCGCCGAACCGGAGCCGGGTGACCCGCTCGTCGTCGGTCTCGGCGACGAAGAGCCGGTCCTCGGGCCCGGCGGCCAGCAGGTCCTGGGCGGGCAGCCAGACCGCTCCGCCGACGGTCTCGGTCAGCCGGACGGCGGGGGCGGCGGCGCGCGGGTCGCGGCGGAGCAGGTCGGCGGCGGACGGCGGGCAGGCGCAGCCGCCGGAGCCGGGACTGGGACTGGGACTGGTGCCCGGGCCGGGGCCGGGGAGCTCGGGAAGCGGCTCGGCGTGGGTGACGTCGGGCCGGGCCAACCGGGGGCGGAACCGGCCTGCGGCGGGCGCCTGTTCGGCCGGGCGGCACTCGCCCGCGCAGCGCGGCGCCTCCTCGGCACCCGGCACCGGGCCGAGCGGCTCCTCGACCCGGGTGCCGTGGTCGACCGGCACGACGTTCCCGCGGGCCGTGCTCACCCCGGTGAGCGGGCGGCAGTCCGGGGCCGGGCCGAGGGTGGAGACGCAGAGCGGGAAGGGCAGGGCGTCCGGATCGCCCCAGCCGACGTCCAGCACGTGGGTGCGGCAGACCTCGTCGTACCCGGGCTCCGTCCAGGTGAGGCGGACGACGTGCCGGTGCGTCGGGTCGGCGTCCGCCGGGAGGCCGGTGCGCGGGCCGCGCACCTCCTCCAGCAGGAGCAGGTCGCCCGGTCGCAGGCGCAGCCGGTGCGGGCCCGGCGGGGCGTCGACGAGGGTGACCGCGGTCGAGCCGGCCGGCAGGCAGCACTCTCCGTCGCCCCAGTCGTGGATGCGGATCTCGTTGTGGGCGGGGAAGAGCCGCAGCGGGCGGTCCGGGTCGTCGGTGAGCGGTTCGAAGCCGTGCGTGCCGTCGAGGGCCTGCGGCGGCAGCTCCTCCCAGCGCAGCGGGTGGCCGGGCGGCGGTGCGCCGTCGAAGGCGGTGAACAGGGCGACGTCACCGGCCCGCCACGGCGGGTGCGGCTCGGCCTCGACCCGGACGTGGACGAAGGCGCGGGCGTTGCAGCCCTCGTGCAGCAGGTAGTCGACCAGCCGGGCGTGACGGCGCACCGAGATCCGGCGGCGGGCGGTCCCGAGGTAGGCCTCGGTGGCCACCGCGTCCTGGTGGTAGCTCAGCAGGTCGGCGGTGTGGGCGAGCAGTTCGGCCAGGGTGACGCCGAGGTCGGGCAGGTGGCGCTCGGTCCAGCCCGGCACCAGTAGGCCGAGCCGGTCGAGGATCAGCCGCCGGAACGAGGCGTAGTCCTTGGCGAGGTAGTCGAGCGCGGGGGCGGGCGGCGGAGCCGGCGGGCAGTCCGGACCGGGCGGGCAGTCGGTGTCGGCGGCGCGGCCGGCGCAGAAGCCGAACGGCGCCCGGTGGCGGCGGACGTCGAAACCGTGCAACGGCCGCCGGCCCGGGTGGCCGTGCGGGCCGGGTTCCACCAGGGCGAGGTGGTAGGTGGTGCCGTCGCCGGCCCGGTCGAGGGTGACCTCCAGGCAGCCGTCCTCGTCCTCGTCGTGCGGCGGCCTCGCCCGTACGGCGAGCACGTGGAGACGGCGGGCGCCGGGGACCGCGTCGATCCTCAGGTGATCGGTCGTCAGTCCGTCCGGGACCGGCCCGAGCAGGCTGACGCAGAGGGCGACCGTGCCGTCCGCGGGGTCGGGATCGGCCACCTCGACGGCGTCGATCCCGTTGAGGCCCCGGCGGACCAGCAGCTCCCGGCGGTGGTCGGTGGCACAGTGCAGATCGGTGGCGCGGCGGAGGTCGGTGGCGCGGTGGAGGTCGGTGGCGCGGTGGAGGTCGGGTTCGGCTGTCATCGGGGCACCTCGCGGACGAAGCGGGCCTCGGTCTCCTGACCGGTGCGCCGGACCACGTACCGGACGTCCACGGTCAGCACCGACTCGTGGGCGGTGGCGCGCAGTTCGAGGAGGTCGAGCACGTCGCCGAGCCAGCGCTGGACGGCCGCGCGGGCGGTGTACTCGACGGTGGCGGCGAGTTCGGGGCTGTTGGGGTTGAAGAGCAGCTGGAGCAGGCCGCAGCCGAAGTCCGGCCGGTTGACCCGCTCGCCGGGCGAGGTGAACAGCAGCTGCTCCAGCAACTCGCGGACGTGCTGCGGGTAGCCGGCGGGCGCGGCGGTGCGCCCCCGCGCGTCGAAGCCGAACGGGAAGGCGAGGTCGACCCGACCGAGCCCGGCCACCGGGCTGCTCATACCGCCACCACCCGCTGCTGCGCCGAGACGGCCACCAGCGGCGTGCCGCTCGGCGCGGCCGTGGCCCGGCTGTCGAGGAGCACCAGCGGCATCACCCCGCCGGCCAGCACCCGCAGCGACCCGGTCGTCCAGGCCGCGGTCACGCAGGGGCCGTTGGCGGCGGGCGGCGGCGGCAGCGGGCAGCCCGCCACCAGGTGCTGCACCTGCTGGACGCAGACGGGCAGGTTGTTCACCAGCACCCGCGGATAGGTGCTGGCTGGCACGGCGCGGCCGCCGTGCGCGCACTGGACGACGGCGCCCTGGTGCAGGATCGGTCCCGGCATCGGCTGGTCCCCCACTTCTCTGGTCTCGCTGCTCTCGCTGGTCTCGCCGGCGTCGCTGGTCTCGGGGTTCTCGGTCGTCTCAGGGGTCTCAGTGGCCTCAGGGGCGGCGCCGGTGCGGCCGCGGTCGCGGGGGCGCGCCGGCACCGGGAGTGGAACAGGAACTCGTACTCGTACTCATTGCACGATCAGCGCGTTGACGTTGACGAGGACCTGGTTGTCGGTGAGCACGAGGCTGGCCCCCCGGCCGTTCTGGATGACGATGCCCTGGTCGTTGACGCTGATCGAGGCGCCGCTGCGGGCCTTGAGCAGGATGCCGCCGGCCGGTCCGGGCGCGTCCGAGATCGCCAGCGTGTTCTGTCCGAGGGTCTGCAGGACGATGCTCGGACTCGCCGGGACGCCGGCCTGCGCCAGGGCGGGCACCTCGGCCCGGCTGCCCCAGAAGCCGCCGGTCCAGACCGGGTGGTCCGGGTCGCCCTGTTCGAACTCCATCCAGACCCCGGCCCCGACCGGCGGCACGTTGAACACCCCGCACTGCGGTCCGGCGACCGGCACGCAGGGCATCGCCCAGGAGGACGGCAGCACCGCGGAGACGTCGGGGACGAAGGCCTGGATCCGGCCGATCCCGAGCGGGTCGACGTTGTTGACCACCGTCCCGCGGTACTTGCCGTAGAAGCGCGGGCCGCCGTCCTGGTCCTCGGTGGTCCCGCCGAGCGGGACCAGGTAGTCGCTGTCGTCGGTCGTCGTCATACCGGCACCACCGGGAGGGTCGAGATGAGTCCGTTCCGGACCAGGGTGAACTGCTGGGTGAAGGAGCCGCGTTCGAGCCGGTGGTCGACCGACTGGACGAAGTAGAGGCCGTCGAACGCGGTACCCGCGCCGCGCACGCCCACCAGCGCGCGGGGGCGCAGCACGTGCCCGTACCGCTGGACGTCGAGGCTGCCCCGGGCCTTGACCACGTCGGCCGCCGAGGAGGCCTTGGCCATACCGAGCAGGACGGCCTCGGCCACCCCGAGCTTCGCCGTCTCTCGGATGTAGCGGATCTTGTGCGGGGCCGGCTGGAGCAGGCCGAGCGGCGGGTTGAGCGGGGACACGTCCGGGATCGGCACCGGGATGACCGCCTTGGTCTCCGGGTGGTGCACGAAGATCACCGGCTGGGTGGCGGCCTCGGCGTCGAAGCCGAAGGCGATCGACTCGACGTTGGTCTGCACGTCCATGTCGACGTTCAGCGCCGGCTGCGGCAGGCCGAGCTTCGCCTGCGGTCCCCAGTAGGCGATGCTGGCGCCGGGCACCGGCCCCGGGATGTGGGTGAAGACGTAGCCGGAGCGGGCGGCCAGCCGGCGCAGGTAGGCGAGGTCGGTGCCGTGCTGGACCGGGATCCGCTCCAGCGGGTTGGGCACGTCGGCGACCAGGGCCGGCACCACCGCCGGGACGACCCCGAGGACGGCGTACTTGGCGAGCACGGTGAGCACCCGGGCCGCGACCGGCATGGCCGGGAAGGGCGTTCCGGTGCCGTCGATCTTCTCCATCAGGGCGGTGAGGTCCATGCCGTGGACGGTCAGCACCGAGGGCGCGCCGCCCGTGCCCGGGGTGAGGCCGGTGGAGGTCATCACGCCGTCGATCAGCACCTCGGTCACGCTGCCCACGGTGACCGCGACCACCACCCGCAGCACCGGCGGCAGGGCGCCGCCGACCAGCAGGAAGACGGTGGGCAGCAGGGAGTCCTTCTCGACCTCGAAGGTCAGCTCGAACGCGCTCTGCCGGCCCGGCTCGGCGGTGCTGTGCACGGTGACGCCGGTCAGTGCGTCCAGGACGAACCGCGGCACCGGCAGCGGCACGGCCGGGCCGACCAGCAGGGTGAGGTGGACCGGCCCGCTAGGCATCGGCGGCCCCCGGGACGCCCTCGGGCAGGGTGATCCGCAGCCGCCGGCCGACGGCGGCGGTCAGTTCGGCCGGGTCCAGCACGCCGTTGGCGTCGCAGAGCAGCCAGAACCGTTCGGGGTCGCCCAGTTCGGCGGCGGCCAGGGTGTCCGGCCGCTCCCCGTCCGCCACCAGGTGCTCGCGCAGCAGGGCGAACCGCTCCGGCGGGGGCACGAACCGGCGGCTCACGCAGCGCACCTGACGGCCGTCCAGCTCGGCGGTGAGCAGCGGCAGCCCGCTGTACCGGCTGGTCGGCGGGAACGCCGGGGCCTCCGGTGCCTGCGGCAGACCGGCCGGGAAGAGCTCGGGGACCGTCATGTGATGCCTCCGATTCCGAACGCCGCGAAGCCGGCCGTGCCGGCCCGGGCGGCCAGTGCCTCCAGCCGGCGCTGGTGGGCGAGGTAGAGCCCGCCGGCCCGGTGGACGAAGCCGACGTCGTTGACCGTGAGCACCCGCATGCCGAGCTGGACCTTGGCCCGCAGCGGGTTGAGCGCCGGGTCGAAGGCCTCCTCGGTGACCGACAGTTCGGTGATCCGCACCGGCACGATCCGGCTGGGGCTCCAGACGAAGACGGTGACCGGCGCCTCCATCGGGAGGATCTCCAGCGAGCCGGCCGCGGCCGAACGGTCGGCCGCGACCAGCTGGTCCACCCGCGGGTAGACCAGCAGTTCGAGCGCGGCGAGCTGCGGATGCACCCCGACCTGGCCGGCGTCCGGGTAGGAGTCGGGGAACTCCAACTGGTCGGCGGCGTCCAGCTCGGCCTCGACCTTGACGGTCTCCACCGGCGGCGCCGTGAAGCGGATCGGACGGGAGCGCTGGTGGCGCTCCTCCCCGGTGTCCTGCACCTGGAAGCTGCGGCTCAGGCTGTCCGGGTTGTACTGCAGGGCGATCATCCGCAGGACGGCGCCGGACGCCTGGTCGAGCTGGACGATGCCGCCGCGCATCAGGCGCGGGGACCGCGGGAAGCCGGTCATCGGACACCTCCCCGGGCGGTGGGGGCGGGAGTGGCGCTGACGCCGGGCACGGCGGCGACACCGGGCACGGCGCTGACGGCAGGCACGGCGGCGACACCGGGCCCGGCCGCGGGCGGACCGGCGGCACGGAGCGCCGCGGCGAGGACGGGGGCGAAGGCGGGCGCGGTGGCGAGTGCCCGGCCGGTGCCGCGACCGAGGGCGGCCGCCTGCCCCGGGCCGAGCGGGCCGCCGGCGGGACCGGCCGTCGGCAGCACGACCACCGACGCGCCCGGGGACGCCGACGACGAGGACCCGGGGCCCGCGTCGGCGGGATGCGCCTCGGCGGGACGGCCGTCCGGTGGCTGTGCCAGTGCGGCGGCCAGCGCCCGGGCGAGCTCGGCCCGCAGCCGGTCGGCGCCGCCGGGGCCGAGCAGGACGCCCTCGACCACCAAGCGTTCGATGTGCACCGTCACCTCCATGGCCCGCTCCCGTCCCGCTCGGCCGTGACGCCGGCGCTGCCGTCCGCGCTGCCGTCCGCGCCCGTGCTTGCGCCCGCGGCCGTGCCCGTGGCCCGGGCGAATTCGCCCTCGTCCACGACGAGCCCGAGCTTGCGGCACTCCATCCGCAGCGCGGCCAGCACCGTGGGCATGTCGGCGACCAGGCCGTCCGCGGCGGCCGCGAAGGTGGCGTTCATCGCGACGGTGTGGATGCTGCCGCCCGCCAGCCCGAACCCGGCCAGCCGGGCGTGGTCGAGGTCGGTGGCCACACCCGGTGCGAAGGCCCGCCGCCAGATCTCCTCGCGCTCGGCCGGGCCGGGGAAGGGGAAGTCCAGCACGAACCGCAGCCGCCGGGTGAACGCCTGGTCCAGCGCGCCCTTCATGTTCGTCGCCAGGATCGCCAGGCCCCGGTACGACTCCATCCGCTGCAGCAGGTAGCCGACCTGGACGTTGGCGTACCGGTCGTGGCTGTCCTTCACCTCGCTGCGGCGGCCGTAGAGCGCCTCGGCCTCGTCGAAGAGGAGGATCGCGCCGCCGCGCTCGGCCGCGTCGAAGAGACGGCGCAGGTTCTTCTCGGTCTCTCCGATGTACTTGCTCATCACGGCCGAGAGGTCGATCCGGTAGAGGTCCAGGTGGAGTTCGCGGGCGAGCACCTCGGCCGCGGTGGTCTTGCCGGTGCCGCTCTCCCCCGCGAAGAGCGCGGTGATCCCGAGCCCCCGGGAGGTCCGGCGGGCCACGCCCCAGTCCTCGTAGACCACGGCGCGGTGCCGCACCTGGTCGCGGATCCGGTCCAGCTGCTCGGCGAGCGCCGCCGGCAGCACGAGGTCCTCGCGGCGGGCGCGGATCTCCAGCCGCTGGGCCAGCCGGTCGAGCCGCGGTCTGGTCACCGCGAGGCAGGCTCCCCACACCCGTGCGCGCAGCTCCTCCGGCGGCTCGTCCGGACCGCCGCCGGCCACCGCCCGGGCGGCCAGCGCGACGGCCACCGGGTCGAGGTCGAACTGCGCGGCGAGCTCGCCGGCCAGCCCCTCCCCGCCGGGCCCGAGCGCCTCGGCCCAGACCGCCCGCTGCTCGCCGGTGGTCGGACCGGCCACGTCGACCACCAGGGCGCCCGGCCCCAGCTGCGGCCAGACCTCGCGGCTGTCCAGGAAGACCGGACCGTGCACCCGGGCAAACAGGCGCCCCACGGCCGCCGCCCGCTCCGGGCCGTGCTCGGCGCCGTCCTCGCCCGCGTCCAGGTACAGGGCGAGCGGCGCCAGCAGCGTCTCGCGCTCCCAGAGCCGGGCGGTCAGGGCCGCGGCGTCGGGCTGCACCGGGAGCGCGCCCACCGGGACCCGCACCAGCAGCCGGCCCAGCTCGGCCGCGACCCGGGCGGCCAGCAGCTGCTTGCTCACCTGGTCCGGACCGACCAGGTTGACGGCGGGCGGCCGGCCGTCGGCGGCCGCGCGGCGCAGACCGGCCCGCAGCCTGCTCGCCGCCGCGAGCTGCGACGCCGTCAACTCCGCTAGGCCGTCCGGGTCGTCGAGCGGGACGACCGTCTCGGCCAGCCGGGCGTCCAGGTGCCCGAGGCCCTTGAGGTAGTTGACGATCCGCTCGTCCGCCCGCAGCACGCGGGCGGTCAGGCCGCCGGCGCCCTCCGGCTCCAGCAGGTGCAGCCGGCGCAACGGCCGCTCCGGGGAGAGTGCGTCCCAGGCCGGTTGCTCGAACAGGCGCAGGGCGAGGCCGAAGGTCGGACCGGGCTCGCGGCCGAGGGCACCGGCGGCGACGCACAGCGCGTCCAGCGAGGGGTCGAACTCGCGTGCCGCGGCGAGCAGCAGGACGTCGCGCTCGAAGGCGGTCAGGCCGAGCCGGTCGGCGAGTTCGACGTGCGCCGGGTGGACGGCCGCGGCCGCCGCCTCCCGCGCCGCGGCGGCCCGGGCCACGGCCTCCGCGAGGTCGGACCCGGCCGGACGCGGCTCGGCGGGGGCGTCCTCGGCGGGGTGCGGCCCGGCGGGGTCGGGCGTCGCGGCCGGTGGTGGCGCGGGTGTGATGGCCGCCGGCTGTTCGGGGCGGGTGCGGCGGCGGAACGGCCAGCCGTGGCCGCGCCCGTCGCTCCCGCTCACCGGGGCGTCGGGTGCGGCCGGAGTGCCCGACACAGCAGACGTCCCCGGCGCAGCCTCGACGACGGGGAGCTCCCCGGCGGCCAGGGCCTGCAGCCGCAGGCGCAGCCAGTGCAGGGACGCCGCCAGGTAGGCGTTGTTGCCCTGCTCCCACTCCGCGGCGAAGGCGGCCGGATCCTCCGGCGCCCCGGCCCACCGGGCCGCGGCCGTCCCGCCCGGCCCGCCCGTCGTCAGCCTCCCGTCGGCTCCGTCGATCATCACATCGGCTCCGTCGTCCGTCACGTCGGCTCCGTCGAGCGCGTCAGGTCCGTCGATCCCGGTCATGGCAGCACCACCTGTTGGGCGGGGTCGAAGACCGTGGGCAGGGGCTTGGCCGGGTCCGGGTCCGGATCCGCGAGCGGGATCGAGTCGATCCCGTCCACCCTCAGCCGCAGCGTCAGCCGTGCTCCGCCGGAGGCCGGACGCGGCACCCGGAAGGAGGGCGCGACGCCGGCCCGGGCGGGCTGGACCGGCGCCAGCTGGTCCCCGCCGGCGAGCAGCAGGACGGACTGGCCCTCCTGGAGCCGGTCGCAGGGCACGGTAACCAGGACGTCCCTCACCCCCGCCGCGCCGAGAACGGGCCGGCCCAGCCGGACCGCAACCGGCAGCGGCAGCGCATTGCTGGTGAGTGACGGCCCGGCAGCCGGTCCGACGGCCACCGTGACGGTGGCGACGCCGGCCGGCAGTGCGCCCGGCAGCGGCACCCGGACCTGCTCGGCCGTGGAGCTGGGGCCGGCCGCCGCCCAGACCGGCTCGGCGAGCCGGGGGTGGTCGAACCTCGCGCGGACCGGTCCGCCGGCCGCTCCGCCGGCCAGCCCGGCGCCGTCGAGCAGCAGGTGGTCACCGGTGCGGGCGGGGAGCGAGGCGTTGCCCCGCCACGCGGCCACGGTGATCCGGTCGAGCCGGGGCGCGGCGCCACCGGCGGAGGCGGGCACTCCCTCGTCCTGGCCCAGCGCGTCGAGCGGGCCGCGGCCGCGCTTGAGCACCGGCAGCGGCGCCTCGGACGGTGTACCGGTGTCGATCAGCACCACCGACGCCTGGTAGGCCACCGAGAGCCGGTACGGGGTCTGGAAGCCCGACCAGAGCTTGGACTGCTCGTCCAGGCCGAGGTGGACCGGCGTCAGCCGGACCCGTTCCGGTTGCAGGTGGACGCCCGCGTCGCCGAGGACACCGCCGAGCTTCGCCCGGGTGAGCACCGCTCCGTCGTGCAGCACCTGCATGGCCTGGCCGAGCAGGCGGTGCGCGGTGGTCTCGTCCTGGTGGTCGGCGTAGGCGGTGAGCAGGTAGTGCAGGTCGAGGGCGAGCGGTGGGCGCAGACCGCCCCCGCCGGACCGCGCGGGCGGTTCGAGGTTGCGCCAGGCCGCGTTCGGCGCGACGTCGTAGAGGAAGAGGTTGAGCTGGTCCCCCGCTGTGCTCACGGCCCGGGCCTGGTCCGGCGGGCGTGCGGTGACCAGCGCGGTCACCGGCCCCAGCACGGACCGCAGGGTCTGGGTGACGGCTTCGATGGCGCGTCCGGTGCTCATCCGCGGCTCCTGGCCCGGTTGCGCAGGTACTGGTCGAGAGTGGCCACGGCCGGCTCCTCGGGGCGGACGCGCTCCACCGGGGTGGCGGAAGCCGCGACGGCCCGCACCTCGACGCGGCCGATGGTGACGTGCACGACCGGAGCCGGGGCGGGCGACTGCCGGCGGCCCGGGGGCGCCCACCGCTCGCGGCGGCCGGTCGGCTCGGCAGGTTCGGGGAGTGCCGGGCCTGCTGCGCCCGCCGGTCCGCGTTCGTCGAACGCGCCGCCGGCGGTGGCCGCAGCCGGGAAGCCTCCCGTGCGTCCGGGGCGGGCCGCCGGCCCCGCCGCGGACGCTCCGGCGTCCCGACCGCCGCCGGCCGACCGCCGGGCGTCGGCGGACGGAGCCGGCCGTCCCGCTGCGGCCGGACCCGCCGCGCCGTCGCCGGTGGGCGGCGCGGCCTCCCCCGCAGGGGCGGGGAACACCAGCGGCTCGTCCTGGGCACCGGCGCGACCGGACCACGCCTCGGCCGGAGCCTCCACCCACCAGGGCCGGGCCGCAGCCCAGGCCTCCGCCGGAGCCGGGTCCGTTTCGACCGGGCGGCCGGTGCCGAGCGGGAGGGCATCCGCGGGCCCGCTCGCCGGGTGCACCGGCCACGGGCCCCGGCCCGGCCGTGTGACCGACGGGACGCCGGCCGCCGCCGCCAGGCCGAACCCGGACGAGGGGCCCGCGGGCTCGGTCACCAGGGACGTCGTCCAGGACGTCGCCAGGTCGAACGCCGCTCCTGCCGGGAAGGTGTCGAGCTCCGCTCCCCCGCCGTCCGGAACGGGCTCGAACCGCGAGAGGGGGCGCGGGCGCAGCCGGCCCGCCCCGCCCGCCCCCGCGGCGCGCGCGGCGATCCGCGTCAGGAAGCCGCCGGAGCCGGCCCCCGGGGCGGCGGCTGTGGTCGAGGGCCCGGCCCGCCCCGGCTGCCCGGTCATGCCGTCACCAGGTCCAGGTAGCGGCGGCGCCGGCGCCGGCCCAGCGCCAGGATGTCCGCCTCCCGCCAGCCGTACGCCCGGGCCAGGGTGTCCACCTCGGCCAGCGTGTGCAGGGCGAGTCGTTCGAGGTCGGCCCAGAGGAAGGCGCCCAGATCGAACGGCTCCCACCAGTGCGTGCCGCAGCCTGGGCAGTCGAGGCCGAGCAACGCCTCGGCCTGGGGGTCGGCGGCCGCCAGGGCCGCCTCGACCGCGGCCCGCGCACCGGCGGGCAGGTCACCGGCGGGCAGCGGATCACCGCCGCCCGCGCCCCCGCCCGCTCCATCGCCCGCTCCATCGCCTTCCGGCCCGGCCACCCGGGCGACCGCCGTGACACAGCGGGAGAGCAGGGCCGCGGCGGGATCGGCCGTGCCCCGGACGGCGAGGAGGTCCGCGGTGGTGACGGGCCGGCAGCGGATCTCATGACCCTCCGCGGTGACCGTGAGCTCCGCGGTGACCGTGAGCTCCGCGGTGGTGTCCACCGAGCCTGGCCCACCCGGCGCGTACAGCCCGCTGAGCGCGAAGCCCACCTCGACCAGGCCGTTGCAGGCCGGGCAGGAGGCCACCGCCTCCACCGCGTCGCCGACCAGCGCGCGGCGCAGCGCGGCGAGCAGGCCGGCCAGCCGGCCGAGCGGCGCGGCGGCCAGTTGCTCCCAGCTGTACTGCGGACAGGCCGCGGCCAGCAGCGCGAGCGGACGGGCGGCCGGGGTGAGCTCCGCGGCCCGCTCCCAGGTGTCGAGCAGCAACCGGTCCGTCGGCGGACGCAGAGCCGCGGCGCCCGCCCACGCCGTTCCGGGGTCGGTCATGCCCTCACCCCTGCTCCTGCGGCTCGGGGACCTCGGAGTCCCGCTCCCAGCCCTCGTTCTCCAGCTTGATGTGCTGGATGGCCACCGCGTTGGCGTTGGCGTCGAGGTCCGGGAGGGCCTGGTACTCGGAGACCCAGCAGCGGTAGACCTTGTAGGCGATGACGAGTTGTCCGGCCTCGTTGTACAGCTCGATCGTGACGTCCTTGCGGAAGCTCTTGAGGGCGGACTCGGCGCCGACGGAGCCGTAGTTCCACACCTTGTCGGCCCACTGCTCGAACTCGGGGTCGTGGGTGACGCCCCGCTCCAGGGTGATGGCCTCGTACTCGGTGCGGCCGGGCGACTTCCGGCTGCTCGACGGGTCGCCACCCTCGCGGTGCCGGACCACCTCGGTGGTCCGCTTCAGGCCGCCGACCTTGCTGACGCCGAGGACGTACCGACCGTCCCAGCGCACACGGAACTTGAAGTTCTTGTAGGGGTCGAACCGCTGGGTGTTGACGGTGAACTGGGCCATTTCGTCTGCGCTTCCTGGTCTCGTCCCGGTCGTGCCGCCCGGGGTGGCTCGCCCCGGCCGGTCAGGCCGGGAGTTGCTCCGACAGCTGCTGCACCTGCACCACCACGAACTCCGCCGGCTTCAACGGCGCGAACCCCACCCGAACGTTCACCACCCCCCGATCCCGATCCGCCTGCGTCGTCGTCTCCCCGTCACACTTCACGAAATACGCCTCACGCGGCGAACGCCCCTGCAAAGCCCCCTGACGGAACAACTGCTGCATGAACGCCCCCACGTTCAACCGCACCTCCGCCCACAACGCCTCACCGTTCGGCTCGAAAACCACCCACTGCGTCCCCCGGAACAACGACTCCTCCACGAACAACGCCAACCGCCGAACCGGCAGATACTTCCACTCCGACGCCAACACATCCGCCCCCGCCAACGTCCGCGCCCCCCACACCACCCGACCCACCACCGGAAACGACCGCAGACAATTCACCCCCAACGGATTCAACAAACCGTTCCCACCGTCCGAAACCCGCACCGACAAATCCGGCACCCCCACCAGACCCGCCTCCAAACCCGCCCCCGCCTTCCACACCCCCCGCGCACCGTCCACCCGCGCCAACACCCCCGCCACCGCCCCACACGGCACGAAGTCCTCCAGGACGTCGCTCTTGAACGGGTTGGGCCGGCGCAGCCTCGGGAAGTAGACCGCCGCGTCGGGGCCGCGCCCGCCGAGCCGGTCGACCGCGTCGCGGAAACCCGTGACCGCCTTGTCGACCGTGTTCCAGCCGGACGGCGGGTCGACCAGCAGGATCGCGCGGCGGCGCTTGCAGTAGGCGGCGGCCTGGTCGTAGAGGACGGGCTCCACGTCGGCGCCGCTCTGCCGGTACGGGGGGATGCAGAGCAGGTTGAACAGGTCGACCTGGTCGAGCAGCCGCTCGTACTGCCCGCGGACCTCCTCGGCGTCGGTCAGGTCCGCGCTGTCCGCGCCGCCGAGCTGGTCGGCGGCGTCGGCAGCGGCGGCCTTGGCGGTGGCGAGGGCGGGGCCGGCGTCGTCCGCCGCGCTCTTGAGGGACGGCAGGGCGGCGCCGGCGTCGGCGGCGGCCTTGGCCGTGGCGGTCTCCCGGGCTGCCGCGGCGGCCGCCTCGGTGGTCCGCCGCGCCCGTACGTCCGCGGCCCGGTCGGCGGCCTGCTTGGCCCCGGCGGCCGCGGCCTGGGCCTGGTCGAGCTTCGCCTGGGCGTCGGCGAGCTTCTGCTGGTTGGCCGGGACGCTCTGGTCGAGCTTCTTGGCGTCGTCGACCTCCTTGCCGGCGGCCTTCGCGGCGTCGTCGGCCGCGGTCCGGTCCGTCTTGGCCTCGGCGTCCGCGTCGGCGGCGGCCTGTTCGGCCGCCTCGGCGGTGGTGTGCTCGTCCTTGGCGCGGGCAGCCTCGGTGTCGGCGGCGCTCTTGGCGTCGCGGGCGCGGGCGAGGTCGGCGGCGGTGGTCTTCAGCCGGACCTCCGCCTCGGCCGCCTCGGCATCCGCCTCGCCGGCCGGGTCCTGCCAGGCCGTCGTGGACGCCCCGGGCACCGGGCGGACCCGCGCCGCGGCCGGGGCCGGCGCGAGCGCGGGGATCGTCCAGCGCACCAGGGCGGATTCGCGTTCGAGCACGGTGCCGACGCAGCGGGGGTGATCGGCGTAGAGGGAGACCCCGGCGTGCCGTTCGGACTGGTTGGTGCCCCGGTCCAGGACCACGAGGGTGAAGAGCTCACCCGTCCCGGTGGCCTCCACCCGTGCGCGCAGGCCGTTGCCCCAGGCTCCGGGCGAGGCCGCCTTCAGGGCGACCCGCTGGTCGCCGGTGCCGAAGGCCAACTCGGCGTACCCCTTCGAGGGCGTCGCGGGCTCGCGGTAGAGCCGGCAGATCACCGCCTGGCCACCGCCGTTGAGGAAGAAGTCACGCACGGCGAAGCCCAGCAGGCTGCCGGACCAGAGCCCGCCGAACTCGCGGACGAAACCGTCGAGTCCGGTGATGGTGACGGGGCGCTCGACGCTGCCCCGGGCGGTCCGGCCGACGAAGGCGGTGACGGACGTGGCCACGCCGGTGATGGTGTGGACGCCGCTCGGGATCTCCTCGATGTAGACGCCCGGCTGGGCGAGCTGCTCAGGCACGGCCCTCTCCTGTTCCGCTGGTCCGCCCGGCCGGTCAGGCCGGGAGTTGCTCCGACAGCTGCTGCACCTGCACCACCACGAACTCCGCCGGCTTCAACGGCGCGAACCCCACCCGAACGTTCACCACCCCCCGATCCCGATCCGCCTGCGTCGTCGTCTCCCCGTCACACTTCACGAAATACGCCTCACGCGGCGAACGCCCCTGCAAAGCCCCCTGACGGAACAACTGCTGCATGAACGCCCCCACGTTCAACCGCACCTCCGCCCACAACGCCTCACCGTTCGGCTCGAAGACCACCCACTGCGTCCCCCGGAACAACGACTCCTCCACGAACAACGCCAACCGCCGAACCGGCAGATACTTCCACTCCGACGCCAACACATCCGCCCCCGCCAACGTCCGCGCCCCCCACACCACCCGACCCACCACCGGAAACGACCGCAGACAATTCACCCCCAACGGATTCAACAAACCATTCCCACCGTCCGAAACCCGCACCGACAAATCCGGCACCCCCACCAGACCCGCCTCCAAACCCGCCCCCGCCTTCCACACCCCCCGCGCACCGTCCACCCGCGCCAACACCCCCGCCACCGCCCCACACGGCACGAAGTCGGCGATCCGGCCGCCCTGTTCCGGGTCCGGCCGGCGCAGCCGGGGGAAGTAGGCCGCGGCGTTCTCTCGCGGCCCGTCGATCGACTCCAGCCACGTCTCGGGCTTCGTGGCGAACGTCCAGTCCTCGCGGGGATCGACGAGCAGGACGGCGCGGCGGCTCCGGCAGTAGACCAGGGCCGCGGAGATCAGGCCCGGTTCCAGGTCGCCGTGCTCGCGCCTGTGCGGGGGGATGCAGAGCAGGTTGAACAGGTCGAGGCGGTCGAGCGCGTGGAGGCCGGTGTGGGCGGTCTCGCCGTCGGCGGGCAGGAAGTCCGCGGCGGTGAGCGGGTCGCCGTCCCTGATCGCGAGGAGGGCGGTGTCGACGGCCTTGCGCAGGGCGAGCTCGGCGGCGTCGAGCGGTGCCCGGTTCCCGTCCTTCTGGTACTGACTGCGGGCCTTCCGGACGGTCTCCTCGGCCGCGCCCAGCACGTCGAGGTCGCCGTTCCCGGGGTGGGCGGCGGACGGGTCCCCGAGCACCCGGACCAGGGCCGAGCCGGCCTCCAGCACCGCCTTCACGTTCCGCGCGTTCGCCGCGGTGGAGAGGTTGTGGAAGGTCTCCGTCCGCCCGGAGGGCGTGGCCTCCCGGATCGTCAGGTGGAACAACGCGGCCTTGTCGACGCCGAGTTCGTCGGCGACCTGCTGGTCGGTGTCCTGGGTGGAGACCTCCGCCCGGAGCGCGACCCCCCAGCGGCCGGGCTCGACCGCCTCCAGGGTGAGGCCGCCGATGTCCAGCCTGGCCGAGGTCGTCCCGGCGGAGACCAGGCGGACGATCTCCGCCCGGCCGCCGCCGTTGGCGAAGAAGTCCTGGACGGCGTAGCCGAGCGGGCTCTCGGCCCAGAGCCCGCCGAAGAGGCGGGTGAACTCCTCGAAGCCGAAGACCGTGGTGGGGGTGTTCGGCACGCCTCGCCGGGTCCGGCCGATGAAGGCGGTGACGGCCGTGGGGACGCCGGTGATCGTCCGTACGCCGCTCGGGATCTCCTCGACGTAGACGCCCGGATAGCTGAGCTGTGCGCCCATCGCCCCTCCTCTGTGCCGTCCCTGACAGCGGGTCGGGCACAGCGTGACAGGAGGGCCGTCACGGTCGCGTCACCGCCGCGTCACGCAGGGCCGGATCGGTGTCGCCCGATCGGGCGGTTTGAGTACAGCCGGACCCCGGCACCGGTCAGAAGACGCCGGCGGCCTTCACATCGCGGTAGGCCTCCAGCACGAACCGGCCCCAGCCGGACACCACGTCGTCCCAGGGCTTGGAGTTGTACTCGGACCCGATCAGCCGGACGTGGTCCTCGGTCCAGGTCGAGGCGTCCGCTGCGAAGCGGGCGAAGTCGAGGCCGGGGAACCTGGCAGCCGTCTTGGACAGGGAGACCGCGGAGTGCAGGGCGCCGGCGTCGGCGACCCACCGGAGGTAGCGCGCGACGGCGAAGATGTTGAGCTCGTCGGAGGCCAGCATGTCGGCGATCGCATGGTTGGACGTCTTGGTGTTGCCGGCCAGCCAGGTCTGCATCGAGCGCGAGACCTGGTCGGCGAACAGGTTCTTCTCGCGGGCGGTCTTCACCTCCACCTGCCCGAGGCCGATCGAGGAGGTCCGGCCGGTCCACACCGTGCTCCGGTAGTCGACCGCGTCCTCCCGCTTGGACTGGTCGCGCTGCTCGGCCAGGATGATGCCGGACACCAGCTCGGGGCTGAGCCGGTGGGCGCGGGCGGCCGACCTGATCACCTCCGCCCGGGTGGGCAGGGCGCCGGCGTAGGCGCCCCGGTACCGGGTGGCGATCGGCTGCCGCAGGAGCAGGTCCGCCTGGCCCTTCCGGTCGGCGGCGCCTACGCCTTCGAGCCAGCTCCCCGGGCCGGTCAGGGCACCCTTGGCGGGGTTGGACCAGTCGTAGAACATCTCCAGGCCGGGGATCCTGGCGTACTTGGCGTCCTCGACCTCGATCCCGCGATCCTCGGCCTCTTTGGCCTGGCCGCGCATGGACCACATCTCCCCGATCGACATCGGCGCGTCGGCGGAGACCGTCCCGGTCGCCCCGCTGCCGGTGAACGGGGCGCTCGGGTCCGCGGAGACCAGGCGGCGCAGCGCGGGATCCGGCGCGGCCGGCCGGGCGCCCCGGCCGGCCTCGAACTTCCGGCCGAAGACGATGAGTTGGCTCTCCGGGGTCATGTTGGCGAACGGGTAGCCGGCCATCACGGCCTCCTTGTGGGCGTCGCTCGCGCGCTCGCCGACCAGCCGGAGGAACCGCACCACCTCGGCCCGGCCGGGCAGCCGGCCGAGCAGCCTGGTGACCTGGTGCCCGGCGAGCATGTCGCCGAGCGTGTCGTCGAAGTCGGCGGGCGTCATCGACTCCAGCAGGCCGAGCGCCCGCACGGCGTCGGAGGCGAAGTCCCACCACTCCAGCAGGTCACCGGTCTCGGCGGCGCGCGAGCGGCGCTGCACCACGGCCCGCCCGCTGCGGCGCTGCTCGGCGACGTGGGCGAGCTCGTGCGCGAGCAGGGCGCGTCCGGCGGGGGTGGGGTCGAGCAGCCGGGGCTCGCCGACGATGTCGTTGCCGTGGGCGTAGGCGAGCGCACCGATGGACCGGGCGGAGCGGACGGCGGCCGGGTCGGTGTGCACCCGGACGCCGGCGAAGTCGCTGCCGAGCAGGCCCGGCGGCAGCCCTGCCGGTGAGCCGTGCGGCGACGGCGGCGGAGCGGGCCGGACGGAGGGGGTACGCGGCAGCGGCGGGGCCTGCTCGGCGTGCCGGGCCCGGCCGGGCCCGCGGGTCACCTGGTGAGTCGCCCGGCCCATGTGATCGCCGCCTCTCGGTGGTGCGGACGCGCGCGGTGGCGCCGTCCTGCTACCCATACCGTCGCAGACCGGGGCCTAATCGTCGCGTTCCGGACCGGCGGCTCCCGCGCCCAGCAGGGCCAGGAGCAGCGGTGACGGACCGACGCCGAGCTCGCGCCGGAGGACCGTCCGGCAGGCGTCGAACTGGCGGACGACCTCACCGAAGTTCCCCTCGGCGAGGTGGACCCGGATCGCGGCCCGGTGGGCGCTCTCCCGGGTCGGATCCAGCTGGACCACCCGCAGCGCGGTGTCCAGGGCCTCGGCGGGGCGCCCCTGGTCGAGCAGCCGGCCGGAGAGCGTCTCCAGGGTGTGCAGCTGGAGCTGCCGGAGGCGCTCGCGCTCCGCGAGCACCCAGTCCTCGTACCAGCCGGGGAGCAGGTCGCCCACCGGCCGGAGGGCGGGGAGGGCGGTGCCGGCGGCGGCGTCCGGGTCGTCGAGCAGCCGGCGGGCGCCGCGGGCCCAGGTGGTGACGTCCACCTCGACGCCGGCGGCGAGGGCGAGGCGGCCCCGGCAGTCCAGGATCGTCCGGTCGGTGCGCTGGAGCCGCCACAGGGTGGTACGGAGCCGGCCGCTCGCCTGGCGCTCGGACACCTCGGGCCAGAGGATGCCGGCGGCCTGGCTCCGGCTGGTCGTCACCCGGAGCGCGAGCAGGGCGACCAGGCGCTGGCTGTTCAGCGGGAGCGCCAGCCGCTCCGGGCCGCAGCAGAGGTCGAAGCCACCGAAGAGCCGCAGGCGGGGGCGCTCCGGCCGTCCCGACTCCCGGCCGGCATCAGCCGCCGCACCGGTCGGCTTCGCACCGACCTCCGTCGCACCGACCGCTGCCGCACCGGCCGCAATCGAACCGACCACTGCCGCACCGACCTCCGTCACACACGCCGCCGTGGCGGTGGGGTTCACCATGCGCAACTCCGTTCGTCCCGGATCCGTCCGACCCGGACGGCTGATGCACGCATCCCGGCCCGGGCAACCGCGCCGCCCGGCAGATCAATCCGTACGAGCGAACGGCGAGTTCCGGGTTGCCGCCGGAGAGGACGAGAGGAATGGAGAGGAGGAACACCGAGGGGCCGCCGGGTCCTGCGACCCGACGACCCATCAGCCCTGGCCGTACGTCAGGCCGCTGCCTCGGCAGCGGCCTTCTCGGGCTGGGCCGTCTCGGCGGTCACCCGGGTGCCGGGGTGGAACAGCGCGCAGACGAACGCGACCGCGAGCGCCACCGCCATGCCGTACAGCACCGGCCCGTTGGCCGCGGCGAAGTCGTGGCGGATGGCGTTCATGAGCGCCGCCGGGGCGTCGGACGGGGCGCTGCCCGCCTCCCCGTGACCGGTGATGCTCTTGGTGATCATCTCGGCCGTGCTGTGCGCGGCGTCCACCGGGAGGCCCTGGCCCTGCAGGGTCTTCTCGATGTTGGCGGTGGTGCTGTTGAGCAGGACCGTGCCGAGGACGGCGAGACCCAGGCTGGCCGAGTAGTTGCGCACCGTCTGGGTGATGCCGGTGACCTCGCCGTAGGAGGCGCCGATGGCGCGGTTGACGGCGTCGGTCGAGGCGGCCGTGAGCAACAGGCCGATGCCGGCGCCGGCCATCACGATGTACGGCCACTGCGCGCCGAGCGAAAGGTCGGTGATCTTCCCGGCCCAGAGCGCGAAGCCGGCGGCGGAGAGCGCGGTGCCCAGCATCATCGGCAGCTTGGCGCCGCGGCGGTCCAGCAGCCGGCCGCCGATCTGCGAGGCGGGGCCGAAGCCCGCGAAGAAGATCAGCAGGTACAGGCCGGCGTCGTTGGCCGACTGGTCGAGGGCCACCTGCGCGTAGACCGAGGCGAAGAAGAACACCGGGACGAAGGCGATCATCGCGAAGAAGAGCACCGCGTTGTCGGCGGCGAACGCGCGGTCGGCGAACACCCGCAGCTTGATCAGCGGGTCCGCGCTGCGCAGTTCGACCAGGACGAAGACGACCAGCACGGCGAGGCCGCCGCCGATGCAGAGCCAGGTCGCCGGGCTGTCCCAGCCCCAGGTCGCGGCCTGCTGGAGGCCGCACACGCTCAGGCCCATGCCGAGCGCCGCCAGGGCCGCGCCGACCCAGTCGATCGGCTCGCTGCGCGGGGTGTTGCGGATCTTCGCCATGGCGGTCAGGGCCAGCGCGACGACGGCGACCGGCACGTTGACCCAGAAGATCGCCCGCCAGGTCCAGCTGGTGAGCCAGCCGCCGAGGATCGGGCCGATCGCGGTCAGGCCGCCGGCCACGCCGAAGAAGAGCGCCAGCGCGCGGCCGCGCCGCGCCACCGGGAAGACCTCGACCACGACCGCGAGCGCGGCCGGGAACATGAACGCGGCGCCGACCCCCTGGAGCGCGCGGAAGGCGATCAGCCAGGTCTGCGCCGCGCCGCCCGAGGGCACCGCACCGCAGAGGGCCGAGGCGATGACGAAGGTCAGCGTGCCGACGACCATCATCCGCTTGTGGCCGAGGACGTCCGCGAGCCGTCCGCCCAGGGCGAAGAAGGCCGCCAGCGCGAGCAGGTAGGCGTTGACCACCCACTGCATGCCCATGGAGGAGAGCTGCAGCTCACGGATGATGTCCGGGGCGGCGATGGAGATGATCGTCTGGTCGATGAAGGTCATCGAGACGGCGAAGAGCATACCCGCCAGCGTCAGTGACTGACTGGCGGCCACAGGTGCGGAGGTGGCCGAAGCCTTCTCGGACCGCACGGGTAACCATCCTTTGCTTGGTTGCCGGGCGACCGGGCGACGACCTGCGGGAATCCCCCCGTACGACCTTGCCCGTGCCGCGATCTGACGCGGCACCATGCCGTGTCCGCGGGCCACTATGTCACCCGGACGGCCCAGGGCGCCTCCTTCGGATCGCATCGGCTGCGAACCGTCGGAGGCGCCCTGGGGTGGGGGACGCGCAGGGTGCTCCCGCCGTCCCGGCCCGGTCGGCGGCCGGTCTGCCGCCGACGGCACGGCGCCCACTGCCCGGGCACCGGACCGCCGCGGATCAGGCCCGGCGGGCGTGCGGCATCAGGTAGACGTCCACCGCGACCTGGCGCTCGGGGTGGGCGGACGGGAACGAGGAGAACTCCAAGTAATAAGGGAGGGGCGGGCGTTCGGTGCGCTGCATGCCCTTGGTGGCGGCGCTGACCGCCAGGTGCATATAGGTGAACGGAATCAGTTCGGGCGGGCCGACGTGGCGCATCGCCAGCCCGGTCGAGGCGGGCACCACCTGGACCCCCATGCCGTCGCGGGCCTGCGGGTCGAAGCGGTCGGAGACCGGGACGCAGATGTCGTGCCTGGTCCGGGCACCGATGAAGAAGTCCGGGTCGTCGTAGGAGACGCCCAGCGCCTTGGAGCGGGCGGGGCAGTGCCCCTGGGTGGTGAGCCAGCCGCGCAGCCGTTCCCACGCGGTGTTGGCGCTGTCGATCGGGCCGAGGTGGGAGTAGAAGGCGACCCGGCGCTGCGGGATGGCCGCCGGGCGGATGTCCGTGCCGGCCGCGCCGGCGGTGTTCCAGGTGGTGTTCTGCGGGTTGGTCCGCAGGTCGGTGGGACAGATCCCGTACGCGGACCGGAACGCGCGGGTGAACGCCGCGTGCGAGTTGTACCCGGCGCTCACCGCGATGTCGATGATCGTGCGGTCCCCGTACACCAGCCGGTAGGCCGCGAGGGAGAGTCTGAGTCTGCGCACGTACCGGTGAATGGGTTCACCGACCTGGTGCCGGAACACCCGGCGCAGGTAGTCGGGAGAGGTGTTGGTGGCCATCGCGAGCTCTTCCAGGGAGACGGCCGCCTCACCGTCCCTGACCTGGGCCACGATGTGCGGGATGGCCCGGCGCAGTCGCTCGTCGTGGCTGCTGAGCGTGTCGATCTTCATAGCGGACTGAAGCCCTCCGGTTCTCGGGTCCGTCGCACGGTCCTGCCACCGGAGCCGAGTCCGGGCCTGCGGGGCCGACACCTGGCGACGGACGGGTCGCTGACACGCACGCCGATCGATCGCACATCACTGCAAAACCTGCGCGATCACCCCCCGTGCGCGCCAGGGTCGGACGTCCCTAGTCGTCGTCGCCCCGGGGCGGGTCCGTGCGGACACCACCCCGGGGGCAGGCCCGAAACCGGGCGAAGACGGACCCCGGCGGGCAACCGACCCGGGCGGGGATTCTCCCGATGCTAGGGGGGCCCTCCGGGGCTGTCCAGCGGGCCCACCGGTAGCACCTGCGGTACTCGGACGGTGCACGGGTGCGCGCCACGGCGGCCACGGGGGCACCGTCCGGGTCCGAACGTCCCAAGGGGTCAGGACACCGGCTGCCGGAGGATGGTGCGCCGCCGCTCGGGCGCGGTCCTGGTCGGGTCGGAGAGGTAGATCTCGTGGTGCCGGCCGGCCTCGGCGAGCCGCTCGGTGTGCAGGTAGTCGTGCAGCAGCTTCACGGTGCGCGGCTCGGTCTCGTACGGCCCCTTGTGCAGCACCTGGATGCAGCGGCCCTCGGCGAAGGACTCCCGGCGCACCCGGCCGACCGCCTCGGTGCCGGCCCCGCCCTCGGCCTTGGCCTCCGCCTTGGCGAGCGCGGCGGCCAGCTGCGCGTCGGTGTACGGCACGGGCTGGCGGATCAGCAGGGTCCACTCCCAGCCGGCCCGGGCGCCGGGGCCGTAGGAGTCGGCGGAGACCGCGTCGAAGTGCGGGTCGCTGCTGTGCCAGAGCCCTTCGAGCGGCATCACCGCGTAGTCCAGGCCGGTCTCGGCCCGGACGGCGAACTTGAGGGCGTAGGAGGTGGCGTACAACGCCGCGATGGCCGGCCCGAAGCCGGGGCTCTGCTGGGGGTCGCCGACGCCGTCGACGGCGAGGAAGGCGAACTCGGGGACGTCGACGACCTGGGGGACCGCCTTCGCGCTGTACAGCGCGCCGCCGAGCTTGCGGTGGTCGGTCTTCTCTGCCCTGCCGGTGGTACTCATGGTTCCGAACTCCCGTACGGCTGCTGGTTCGAGGCGCTTGGGGCGCCAGCGGGTCACTGCGGCCGCAGGCCCCCGGAGGGGGGAACGAGGCGACGCGGAATCGGTCACCGCGCTGCCGGCCGCGCGGTCCGGGCCCCGGAAACCGGTGGATCCGGGGCCGGGGACCGCTTTCCCACCGTTCCGGTCAAGTCCGACCCGGGCAACCGATCCGAAGCTTGACTGAGCCGGTCAACAACGCTCGATCCGCTTCTCACCCGGTCCTCCGGCTGCGGAGACTGACGTGCACGGTTCCCCCATCCGGATGACGAGAGGGATGCATCGTGACTCCAGCCGCCCCGTGGACCCCCGTACCGGTGCCTGCCGCGGCGGACCCCCGTTCGGTCCCGTCGCACTGGTTCAACCTCGTCCCCAGCCTGCCGGGCGCCGTGCCGCCGCCGCGCGAGCCCGAAGGCGCCGAGCAGGACGACTGGGGCTCGCGGATCGCCCTGCAGCAGCGGATCCGGCTCGACGCCGTCCGCGCCCAGGACGCCGCCACCGAGCCCTTCCTGGAGATCCCGGAGCGGGTGCGCGAGGAGCTCGCCTCGATCGGGCGGCCGACCCCGCTGCTGCGCGCCCGCGCCCTGGAGCGCTACCTGGACACCCCGGCCCGGATCTACCTCAAGCGCGAGGACGTCCTGCCGACCGGCAGCTTCAAGCTCAACTCGGCGATCGCCCAGGCCCACTACGCGGCCGAGCAGGGCGTCGGGACGCTGGTCACCGAGACCGGCGCCGGCCAGTGGGGCCACGCGGTGGCCTGGGCCGCCCGCCGCTTCGGCCTGAAGGCCGTCATCTACTGGGCCGGCGTGTCGGCCCGGCAGAAGCCCGGCCGGAACGCGCTGATCGAGATGCTCGGCGCCGAGGTGTACCCGTCCCCGAGCGAGCAGACCCCGGTCGGCAAGGCCCTGCTGCGTGACGGCCGGCACCTGCTCGGCTCGCTCGGCACCGCGATCGGCGAGGCGATCAGCCACGCCGCGCTGCACCCGGAGACCCGCTACATCTCCGGCAGCAACCTGGCGCACGTGCTGATCCACCAGACCGTCATCGGCCAGGAGACCAAGGCGCAGCTGGCCGCCCTCGGCGAGCAGCCGGACGCGCTGATCGCCTGCGTCGGCGGCGGCAGCAACCTCGGCGGCTTCATGGGCCCGTTCCTGGCCGAGAAGGCGGAGCGCGGGGACGGGCTGCTGCTGCTCGGCGCCGAGTCGGCGAGCGCCCCGCGGCTCACCCGGGGCACGCTGCGCTACGACCACGCCGACCCCGAGGGCGTCACCCCGCTCAGCAAGTCGTACACCCTGGGCCGGGACTACGAGCTCCCGGAGACGCACGTCGGCGGTCTGCGCCAGCACAGCGGCTCGCCGCTGATCGGCGTGCTGCGCGGCGAGGGGCTGCTCGACGCGACCGCCTACGAGGAGGCGGACGCCTTCGAGACCGGGCGGCTGGTGCTCTCCACCGAGGGGATGCTGATCGCCCCGGAGTCCTGCCACGCCCTGCGCGCCGCGGTGGAGCGGGCCGTGCTGGCCCGCGAGACCGGGCGGTCCGAGGTGATCGTGGCCTGCGTCAGCGGGAACGGGCTGCTCGACCTCGACGGCTACCTCGCGCACCGCTGAGCGTCCGCGCCGGCACCGCACCCGCGCCGCACCGCGAAGCGCCACCCCGGCACCGGCCGGCCGGGCATCGCCGGCGACGCAGCGCCGGCGCAGCACCGACCACCACCCACCCCACCGACCACACGCTCCGCAGCCCGCGCGCCGGTCGCGCGCGGGCGCGCGGGGGCGCACCCGGAACCACCCGCGTTCCCGCACCACCCGTTCCGACACCCCCGTTCCGACACCCTGCACGAAAGGACCGACGTGTCCGACGGAACCATCATCGAGCTGTCCAGCGGGACCAAGCCGAGCTGCCCCTTCTATCTCGGCGACGGGACCGGCGACCGCCTGCCCGAGTACCTGGGACGCTACGACTTCGACGAGTTCTACCTGGTCACCAGCGAGCCGCTGTACGAGCGCTTCGGCCGGGACCTGGCCAACAAGCTCGGCCGGGCCGGCGTCGCGGTCAACCTGATCACCGTGGCCGAGGGCGAGCAGGTCAAGGGCTGGCCGCAGCTGACCGCCCTGTGCGAGCGGCTGGTCGCCGCCGGCGCCACCAAGGACTCGATCGTCGGCGCCCTCGGCGGCGGCATGATCAGCAACCTCGCCGGGCTGGCGGCCGCCATGGTCTACCGGGGCCTGCGCTTCGTCGAGATCCCGACCACCATGCTCAACCTCACCGACGGCACCCTCAGCAACAAGCAGGCCATCAACGGCGCGCTCGGCAAGAACCAGTTCGGCGTCTACCACGCGCCGATCTTCATCTGGGCCGACGTGGCGATGCTGCGCACCGAGCCGGAGCGCCAGCACCGCAGCGCGCTGGTCGAGGCGCTGAAGAACGGCCTGGTCAACGACGCCGCCTGGTTCGACCGGCTGGAGGGCCTGCTGGCCGACGGGGTCGGCGGCATCCGGGACGACCTGCTCGGGGTCTGCCACGAGGTGGTCCGCAGCAAGCTGGGCATCCTGGAGCTGGACCCGGGTGAGCGCGGCACCGGCATCATCCTGGAGTACGGCCACACGGTCGGCCACGCCGTGGAGTTCCTCTCCGGCGGCCGGCTGCTGCACGGCGAGGCGGTCGGCATCGGGATGTGCGCCGCGGCCCGGCTGGGCATCCGCCTCGGGGTCACCGACCCGGAGGTGCTGGAGCGCCAGGAGCACGTGCTCGGCACCCTGATGGGCAGCCCGACCTCGGTGCCGGAGGAGTTCACGCCGGAGCGGATCGTCGAGGTCATCCTCAGCGACAACAAGCGCCGGGCCGGCAGCGCGGTGCGGTTCGTGCTGGTGCCCGAGATCGGCCGGGTGCACACCGTGGACGGCGACCACGAGACGCCGGTGCCCGAGCCCCTGCTGAAGAGCGTCCTCGCCGACGCCTGAGCCCCGCGGGCGCCCCCAGGGGCGCCCCCTGTGCCCGATCGCGCCGTGCGCGCGACGCGCACGCCCCCGAGCACGCCCCGACCCGCCGGCCCCCCGACCCGCCGAACCAGCAGGGCCGGACGGCCCGTTCGGCCCCCGAAGGAGTCATGCCATGAACACCGCGCATTCCCCGGAGATCGCCGAGACGGTCTACCGGCTCGACGGTCCGCTGCGCTGGGCGCTCGGCGAGGTACAGGACCTGCTGCGCGCCGTCGGCGCCGCGCCCGGCCAGCAGGTGATCGACGTCGGCGCGGGCACCGGCTACGCGGCCGTCCCGGCCGCCCGGGCGGTCGGGCCGCAGGGCTCGGTGCACTGCGTGGACGGCAGCCCGGAGCTGCTGGACGTGCTCGCCTCCCGGGCCGCCCGGGAGGGGGTGGCCGACCGGGTCACCCGCACCGTGGGCTCCGTGGTGCCGCTGCCCGCCGCCGACGACAGCGCCGACCTGGTCATCTCCACCTACGTCCTGCACGAGCTGGCCGACGACGCGCCGGCCGCCATCGCCGAGATGCACCGGGTGCTGCGCCCCGGCGGGCGGGTGGCGCTGGCCGACTACCGCAAGACCGCCGACAAGGAGCGCAACCGGGAGATCGAGGCCTGGTACGCCCGGCAGCCCGACGGCGCCGGCCCGGAGGAGGTGCACCTGCGCTTCTCCCTGGGCGAATTGGAGGAGATGCTGCGCGCCGCCGGCTTCCACCGGATCGAGCTGCGGACCTGGCACGACTTCCACGTGCACGCCACCGCCGAGAAGTGACCCATCCGCCGGTGTGAGCCCACCGGACCCGACGGCCGGTCAGCGCCGGCCGAGACAAGGAGTACTGCTGTGGTCAAGCTTGCCTACAACGCCAACGGCCTGCGGACGATCTCGGTGGAGCGGGCGATCGAGGCGGTCGCCGACGCCGGCTACGAGGGGATCGAGCTCTCGCTCCACCCGGCCCACCTGGACCCGTTCGCCTTCGGCCCCGCCGAGGCCGCGCCGATCCGCAAGGCGCTGGAGCGCTCCGGCCTGACCGCCTGCTGCCTGGCCGCCGGCGCGGACAACCTGCTGGGCGAGGAGCGGTTCGAGCCCTCGCTGATCCACCCCACCGCCGAGGGCCGGGCCCGCCGGGTCGACCTGGTGCGGCGGTCCGTCCGGATCGCCGACGAACTCGGCATCCCCTACGTCAACTTCGCCACCGGCAAGCGCAAGGCCGAGGTCTCCGAGGAGCAGGCCCGGCAGTGGCTGGAGGAGGGCATCCAGCAGGTGCTGGAGGGCCCGGGCAGCGCGGTGCTGGCGATGGAGCCCGAGCCGGAGTTCTTCCTGGAGACCAACGACGGGGTGGCCCGGCTCGCCGACAAGCTGGCCTCCGACCGCTTCGCGCTCGCCCAGGACCTCGGCCACTGCCGGGTGGTGGAGGAGGACTACCTCGGCTCGGTCGAGCGGAACCTGCCGTACACCCGGATCATCCAGGTCGAGGACATCAAGGGCCGGGTGCACCACCACGAGATCCCCGGGGACGGCGACATCGACTTCGCCGGCTTCTTCTCGGTGCTCGGCCGCGGCGGCTACGACGGTTTCGTCAGCGTGGAGCTGTACAACCACGCCGACCAGTACGAGCACGCGCTGCGCCGCAGCCGCGAGGTGCTGACCACCGCCATCGCCGCCGCCGACGGTCTCCGGGGCTGAGGCCGCCGTGCCCGCCGGCCGCGCCCCCGGACCGCCGCCGCCCCCGCCCCCGCTCGCCCCTCGGGCGCTGGACGGCACCGGCCTGACGCCGCTGTTCGACCACCACATCCACAGCGACCTGCGCAACGCCGACGACTACGAGCTGATGGCCGTCAGCGGGGTGCTCACGGCACTCGCCCCGTGCTCCGCCTCGCTGGAGGCCCGGGACACCGGCAGCGCCTTCGCCGCCCGGTTCGAACGGCTCGCGGTGGCCGAGACCTCGCGGGCCGCCGCGTACGGGATCGACCTGCACGTGGCGCTCGCGGTGCACGCGGCCGACATGGCGGGGCTGTCCGGGGCGCTGGCCGGGATCGAGGCGCTGGAGGAGTACCTGGACCACCCGAGGGTCCGGGCGCTGGGAGAGCTGTCGCTGCGCAGCGGCGGCCCGGACGAGGTGGAGGTGCTGGAGCGGCAGCTGAAGCTGGCCTCGGCACGCGGTGTGCCGGTGCTGGTCGAGTCGCCGCCCGCGCTCGCGCCGTTCCGGGAGATGCTGGCGCCGCTGGCGGGCGCGGTGGAGCGGGCCGGCATCGACCCCGCCTCGATCGCCCTGCTCGACCTCGACGAGCAGCGGATCGACCTGCTCGCCGAGCACCCGGCGCTGCGCGGACTCGGCGGGTACGGGATCGCGGTCGCCCCGCGCCAGGACGCGCTGTTCCAGGTCCGCGAGAAGCAGTCGCACCGCGAGGTGCTGCGGCTGCTGGAACGGTTCGGCCCGGAGCGGCTGATGCTCAACACCGGCCTGCACTTCGGCTCGGCCGACCCGCTGGGTCTGGCCCGGACGGTGCACCGGCTCCGACTCCATGGTGTCCCCGAGCAGATCGTGAGGGCTCTCGCTCATGGCAACGCTGCCCAGTTCTTCGCCGTCCCCCACCGGGTCCCCGCCGCCGGGTGAGCCCGCCGGCGGGCTGCCCGACCGGGGCACCCCCGTCGAGCAGGTGCTGGCCGAGGTCGCCGGGCTCTGTGCGGACGACCACGACTACCGGGACGGCACCGTCTTCAACTCGATCTGCTCGACCCCGCTCCCGGTGGCCGAGCAGGTCTTCGCCGCCCACCAGCAGGCCAACCTCGGCGACAACCGGATCTTCCCGTCGCTGGCCCGCGCCGAGGGCGAGGTGACGGCCATGCTGGCCGACCTGATGGACGGCCCCGGGGCGACCGGCGTGTCCACCTCGGGCGGCACCGAGGCCAACCTGCTGGCGGTGCAGGCGGCCGTCCGGCGCCACCGGGCACGGTTCGGGGCGGACGTGCCGGCCCGGATCCTGCTGGGCGACAGCGCGCACTTCTCCTTCGACAAGATCGCCGCGCTGCTCCCGGTGGAGGTCGTGCGCGTCCCCTCGGACGAGCGGCTGCGGGTCGACCTCGACCGGCTGCTGCCGCTCGTCACCCCGGAGACCGCCCTGGTGGTGGCCACCGCCGGCAGCTCCGAGTCGGGCGCCGTGGACGACGTGCCGGCGATCGCCGCGCACGCCGCGCAGCTCGGCGTCCCGGTCCACGTGGACGCCGCCACCGGCGGGTTCCTGGTGCCGTTCGCCCGCGAGCTCGGCGAGCCGCTGCCGCCGATCGGGTTCTCCGTGCCCGGCGTCACCTCCGTCACCCTGGACCCGCACAAGTACGGCGGGGCGCCGATCCCCGCCGGGCACGTGCTGTTCCGCGACGCCCAGGACGGCGCGGCGCTGCGCACCTCCTCGCACTACCGGGGCACCTTCGACCACCAGGCCCTGCTCGGCACCCGGCCGGGCGGCGCCGTGCTGGCCACCTGGGCGGCGCTGCGCGCCCAGGGCCGCAGCGGCTACCGGGCCGCGGTGGCCGGGCTCTGGGAGCGCCGGGCGCTGCTGGTGCGGCTGCTGACCGGGGCCGGCTTCCAGGTCGCCCCCGAGCCCGAGCTCACCGTGGTGACGGTGCGCCACCAGAGCCCGGAGAAGCTGGTGGACGCCCTGGAGGAGCGCGGCCTGATCGCCTCGGTCGCCCGCCGGCTCGGCCTGCTGCGGCTGGTCGTGCACTGGCACCAGAGCGAGCAGCAGCTGCGCTGCCTGGTGGCCGTGCTCGCCGAGGTCGACGGAGGCCGGCCGTGAAGGTGCTCTTCGTGTCGATCAACAAGCTGAAGTCCTTCCGGCCGGTGCTGCCGATCGGCATGGTCACCATCGCCACCCAGGCCCGGGAGGCCGGGCACCAGGTCGAGACGCTGGACCTGATGTGGGAGGAGGAGGACGAGCCGGTGGTGCGGGCCGCGGTGCGGTCCTTCAAGCCGGACGTGGTGGGGATCTCGATCCGCAACGTCGACTCGCAGAGCATGCTGGAGCCGGTCGTCTACACCCCGCTCGCCCGCGAGGTCGCCGACTGGTCGCGCGACGAACTGCCTGGCGTCACCGTGCTCCTGGGCGGTCCCGGGTTCTCCACCGTGCCGGAGGACCTGATGGACTTCGTCCAGGCCGACTACGGGATCACCGGCTTCGCCGAGGAGTCGGTCCAGCCGCTGCTGGACCACCTGGCCCGCGGCGAGGAGCCGCTGGACGTGCCCGGGGTGATCCGCCCGCTGCCGGACGGCGGCTACCACCGGCGCGACCCGGTCTTCCGGATCGACTACCGCAAGGCGGAACGCCCCGACCCGGCACTCTACGACCAGCGCTACTTCAGCTACTCGTACGAGACGCACGACCGCAGCCTCAAGGTGCCGGCGACCATCCAGACCAAGAAGGGCTGCGTGCTGGAGTGCGTCTTCTGCAGCAACTTCCTGGTCGACGGCACGGGGGTGAAGTTCGACGAGGTCTCCCGGGTGGCCGACGAGGTGGAGCGGCTGCGCGACGAGGGCCTGGAGGTCCTGGAGATCGTCGACGGGGTGTTCAACCTGCCGTTGAACTACTCGCTGGAGGTGCTGCGCGAGTTCGTCCGGCGCGGCATCGAGATGCCGTGGTCCTGCATGGTGAACCCGGGCAACGTCACCGCCGAGCTGGTCGACCTGATGGCCCGGACCGGCTGCTACTACGTGGAGTTCGGCACCGACTCGGCCTGTGACCGGATCCTGCGCGGCCTGAAGAAGAACTTCCGGCAGCGGCAGATCGTCGACTCCCACCGCCGCTTCGTGGAGGCCGGCATCCGGGTCGAGCACTGCCTGTTCATCGGCAGCCCCGGCGACGACCGGGACTCCGTCCGCGAGACCTTCGACGTGATGGAGCAGCTCGTCCCGCCGGCCACGCCCGACGTGCACGCCTTCTGGACCCTCGGACTGCGGGTGTGCCGGGGCACCGCCCTGCACGCCACCGCCGTCGCCGAGGGAATGATCACCGGAACGGAGCGATTCATCGTGCCCAAGTACTACGCGTCCCGCGCGGTCATCGAGGACGACGCGCTCCTGGACGAGATCCAGACCCGCGTCCTCGGCAATGACAACTGGTACCTGTGGTGGGGCCTCAACTCGATCAGCCTGCGCGACCGCATCACCATGGCGCGGGCCGAGAGCGAGCGGATCGAGGCCGAGCTCAACGAGCACCTGCCGCCGCGTCAGGAGCCGCCCGCCGGAGGTGCGCGATGAGCGCCGGACCGGACCTGCGGCTCACCGCCCCCGGGCGGATCGAGGTCGAGGAGGCCAAGCCGCCGACCGCGCCGCTCGGCCCGGACGAGGTGCTGGTCGAGGTCGACCGGGTCACCCTGTGCGGCAGCGACCAGGCGCTGTACGACGGCACCTACGGCGGGCCGAGCAGCTATCCGCTGCGCTTCGGTCACGAGTGGGCCGGCCGGGTGGTCGACACCGGCCGGGACGCCCGGGACCTGCTCGGGCAGTGGGTCACCGGCGACTGCTCACGCTGGTGCGGCGACTGCCCGCGGTGCGGCACCGACCGCAACGTCTGCGCCCGGATCGAGAAGTTCGGCCTCACCGTGGACGGCTTCTCCACCCGGCTGCGGACGGTCGACCGCCGCTACCTCTACCCCGACCGGCACGGCCTGGGGCCCGGACTGCTGGCGCTCTCCGAGTTCTTCGCGGTCGCCGCCCAGGGCCTGCACCGGGTCGCCCCGCGCCCCGACGAGCGGGTCCTGGTGATCGGGGCCGGAGCCCTCGGCCTGGCCTCCTACCTGCTGCTCACCGGCGCCTACGGGACCGGGGACGTCGAGCTGCTGGAGGCGGACCCGGTGAAGGCCGCGGCCGTCGCCGAGCTGCTGCCGAGCGCCCGGGTGCGCACCGAGGCCCCCGAGCCGGACGAGGCCGCCCGGTCGGCCGGCGGCTACGCCGCCCTCACCGCCGCCGCCCGCTACGACCTCACGGTGGACTGCTCCAGCGGCGCCGACGGCCTCGCCACCGCGCTGGCCTGCGCCGTACCGCGCGGCCGGGTGCTCTGCTTCGGGCTGCGCCGCAGCGCGGCGCTGCGCACCGACCTGCTGGTGGCCAACGCCCTGACCCTGGTCGGCTCGATCGGCGGCACCGGCGGCTTCGCCCGGGCGCAGGAGTTCCTGGCCGGGCACCGCGAGGAGGCCGGGCTGCTGGTCACCCACCGGCTGCCGGCCGAACGGGCGGAGGAGGCCTTCGGGCTCGACCCCCGCACCCGGATCAAGACCCAGCTGATGTTTGGAGAGGATGCCCGGTGACCACCGCCGACCGACCGCCGCACCTGCGCTATCCGGAGATCCGCGAGGCCGCGCTGGCCGACCTGGCGGCGTTCGAGAAGCTCAGCCCGGACCAGGTGCCGGACCACCAGTTCGCGCTGCTGCGCCGCCAGTTGGACCATGCCTTCGCCAACTCGCCGTTCTACCGGGAGAAGTGGGCCGGGGAGTTCGGCTCGGTGCGGCCGACCGACGCCGCCGGGCTGCGGGCGCTGCCGTTCACCACCAAGGCGGAGCTGCGCGGCTCCTACCCGTTCGGCCTGCTCGCGGTGGGCCGCGAGGAGCTGATCCGCTACGGCGAGTCCACCGGGACCACCGGCAGCCCGACCTCCTCGATGATCACCTACGAGGACTGGATCCGCGGCAACGTGGCGGTCGAGCAGTCCGTCGGCCACGTGCTCGGCCCCGGCGACCTCGCCTTCATCGCCATCCCGTACGAGCTGGCCTTCGCCTCGTACGACCTGGACCGGGCGCTGGAGCAGGTCGGCGCCGCGGTGGTCCCGGTGGGCACGCTCAGCCTGGTCTGCCCGTTCGAGCGGATGGTCGAGATGATGTGGACCGTCCGGCCGACCGCGCTGATCTGCACGCCGAGCCGGGCGCTGCGGCTGTACGACATGCTCAAGGACACCGGCCGTGACCCGGCGGAGATCGGGCTCAAGACCTTCCTGTACGTGGGCGAGACCTGCTCGCCGGCCAAGCTGGAGAAGATCGCCGCGCTCTGGGGCGTGCAGCTGTCCAACGCCTACGGCTCCACCGAGACCAACTCGCTCGGGCTGGTCTGCGAGCGGGGCAGCCTGCACCTGACGGAGGACCGGCACCTGTTCGAGGTGATCGACCCGGAGACCACCGAGCCGGTGCCGGACGGCACCGCCGGGGAGCTGGTCATCACCGCGCTGGCCGGCCGGGCCATGCCGCTGCTGCGCTACCGCAGCGGGGACTTCGTCACCGTCTCCACCGAACCCTGCGCCTGCGGCAGCCCGCGCCGGGTGCTCGCCCACCACGGGCGGGTCAGCGAGCAGCTGATCGTCGGCGGGCGGCGGATCAACAAGCTGGCGCTGGAGCAGACCGTGCTCTCCACCGAGGGCGCGGGCCTGTACTGGGCGGCCGGCCCGGCCGGGGAGCAGGTGGAGATCCGGGTCGAGGCCGTCGGCGGCGACCCGGAGGCGCTCTGCGCGGCCGTCGCCGAGCGGGTCACCGCGGAGTTCGGGGTGCCGGCGCACGTTGCACCGATCGACCGGGCCCAGGTCCGCCGGGCGATGGACCGGATGCTCAAGCCCGGCAGTCTCACCATCGAGGACCTGGAGGCGGTTTCGTGACACTCGGTCTGCGCCCCGGCAATCCGGCGGAACCCCGGCACAACGACCCCGGCACGATCGCCGTCGTCGGCCTCGGCCGGCTCGGTGCGGTGCTGGCCGACCGGCTGGCCGAGCGCTTCCCGGTCCTGCTCAACGACAACGACCCCGCGGTCGCCCGGCGGGTGGCCGCCGCCCTCTCGCTGCCCGACATGGACCAGCGCGAGATCCTGTCGGCCGCCGACACCGTGCTGATCTGCGTGCCGCCGCAGGAGACCGAGGCCGCACTGCGCCGGCTCGCCGCGCTGACCGAGGAGGTCGGCCGCCGGCCGCTCTTCGTCAACCTGGCGACCAGCGTGCCGACCGACCAGCTGCCGGAGCTGAACGTCGAGGTCGTCGGGCTCAAGCCGGTCTGCCAGTTCACCGCCGTGGCGCTCGGCCTCAAAACCGTCCTGGTGACCTCCGCGCCGCGCCGGATCGGGCTGCTGCGGACGCTCGCGGCCGACCTCGGCGAGGTGGTGCTCGGGCCGGAGAAGGTCGTCGGCCCCGCCAACCGGGCCGCCACCAAGGTCGCCCTCAAGGCCTGCGCCGAGCTGGCCGCCGAGCTGGCCGGGCGCGGGCTGCCCACCGACATCGTGCGGGCGGCGATCCGCAACGTCCTGGTCGGGACGGCGCTGGACTACCCGCCCTCGGACGCCAACCCCTACACCCGCTCGGTCCTGGACGAGATCGCCGCCGAGGCGAAGGCCGCCGAGGCGGCACCGGCCGGCGCCGTCCCCCCGGAGGCGCTCGCCTGGGCCGCCTGGGCCGAGCGGCCCGTCTCCCCGGGAGGAGTCGCATGAGCACCACCGCCCCGGAGCCGCTGTACGGCGGCGCGCACTGCGAGACCGCCTCGCTGCGCAAGCAGCTGGCCGCGCACGGCCTGCCGGTCAGCGAGGCGATGCTGTTCGGCCTGGCCGGCGGCATCAGCTTCATGCACCTGCCGCCGCCGCCCGGCGGACGCGGCTTCACCGGCGGCCGCAACGGCCCGTTCCCGGAGTTCACCCGGCGGATGGCCGCCGGCGTGGGCCTGGACGTGGACGTCGCCGTCGACGACGACCCGGACCGGGCCTGGACGGAGCTGCGGGACGAGCTCGACCAGGGCCGCCCGGCCGTGATCTACGTGGACCTCTTCCACCTGCCGTACTTCCAGGCCACCCGGCACTTCGGCGCCCACGCGATCGTGGTGCTCGGGCACGACCCGCAGGCCGGCACCGTCACCGTCTCGGACCGGCCCGCCCGGCCGCAGACCCTGACCACGGCCGAGCTGGCCACCGCCCGGGCCTCGGCCCACCAGCCGTTCCCGCCCCGGCACGCGCTGCTGCGGGCCGACTGGAAGACGGCCCGGCAGCCCACCGAGGAGGACGTCCGCCAGGGCATCCGGTACTCCTGCCGGGCGATGCTGCACCCGCCGGTGCCCACCTTCGGGCTGCGCGGCCTCGACTCCTACGGGGCCGGGCTGCAGCACCTGCTGCGCAGCGACGCCCCCGCGCTCTCGGTGGTCGAGGAACTGGCCGGCGCCTTCGTCGACTTCGAGCTGGCCGGCACCGGCGGGAACGCCTTCCGCAACCTCTTCCAGGAGTTCCTGACCGAGGCGGCGCAGCTCACCGGCGACCACCGGCTGGCCGACGCGGCGCTGCTCTGCGCCGACAGCGCCGGGCAGTGGGCGCGGGTGATCAAGCTGCTGCTGCCCGACTGGACCGACGACTTCGCCGAGCTCGGCGCGGCCTACCGGGCACGGGAGGCGGAGCTGCTGGACGGCGGCGCCGCCGCCCTCGCCCGGGCCGCCCTGCTCGGCGAGCGGCTGCCCCGGCTGCGGGCCGCCGCGGCGGACGGGCTCGGCCCGGTCCGCGAACGCCTCGCCGGGGAGCTGCGGGAGGCCCTGCGGGCCGTCGCCGAGACCGAGCGGGAGCTGTACGCCCTGCTGAGGGAGGTGTGAGCAGCATGTCCACCGGCCTGCTGCCGGACGTCCGGACGCCGACCCGCCATCGGCTCGCCGACGAGGCGGACCGGCTCGCCTACGACCGGTACGTGGCCGCCCGCAACCAGTACAAGGAGGAGTTCCTCGACCTGCTGGAGGCCGCCTGCTCGGACGGCCCGGTGCTGGAGGTCGGACCCGGCTACGGCGGGTTCGCCGGCCTCCTGCTGGCCCGCCGCCCGGTGGACCTGCGGGTCCTGTGCACCGACCCGAACGCCGTCGCCCCGCTGCGCGAGCGGCTCGGCGAGGCGGTGCCGGTCGGCCACTGGCGGCCCGGCGGCCCGCTGCCGGACGGCCTGGCCGGCAGGTACCCGCTGGTCTACAGCGTCCACGCGCTCGGCGAGTGCACCGAACCCGCCGAGCTGCTGCGGGGCTTCGCCGGGGCCCTGGCCCCCGGCGGCCGGCTGCTGGTCAACGACCTGCGCCGGGACCCCGACCCGTTCATCCTCGAATACACCCTGCGCGAGATGGCCGCCGACGACTCGGCCGACGGCCAGTACCGCTTGCGCACCTACCTGGACTCCCTCCGCGGCGCCTGGACCTGCGCCGAACTGCGCGCACGGCTCGACGCCGCGGAGATGGCCGACTGGGTGGTCGACCCGGACGGCCCGATGGCACTCACCGTCGAGCACCACCGCGCACCCTGACGACCGGAGAGGCAGATGACCCAAGAAGCGATCACCCGGAACTTCCTCGACACCCCGAGCTTCTGGCGGGACTACCCGGAGCGGGACATCGAGTTCGTCCGCTGGTACCCCTGCGACGTCAAGCCCCTGACGGCGGACCAGATCTACGCCACGCGGGAGAAGTTCCCCAAGACCACGTCGTTCTACGTGCACATCCCGTTCTGCAACCAGGTCTGCACCAGCTGCCCGTACAACAAGTTCTCCACCCGCAACACCCTGGTGCAGCGCTACATCCGGGCGCTGAAGAACGAGATCGACCTGTACTCGCAGCTGCCGCACGTCCGGGACACCGTGTTCACCTCCGGCTACTTCGGGGGCGGCACGCCGACCACGCTGCGCGCCGAGGAGCTCGACGACCTGCTCGGCTTCATGAAGCAGCGGCTCAACTTCAGCCCGGACTGCTCGATCACCATCGAGTCCACCCCGGTCGACGTCGACCAGCAGAAGCTGGACGTGCTGCTCAAGCACGGCGTCAACCGGATGAGCCTGGGCGTGCAGACCTTCCACGACCCGCTGCTGCGCTACCTCGGCCGGGCCCGCGCGCACACCGGCGAGTCGGCCACCAAGACGATCGAGCTGATCGACCGCAGCGGCCTGGAGAACCTCTGCATCGACTACATGATCGGCATCCCCGGTCAGACCGCCGACCTCTGGGCGCAGGACATCCGCACCCTGATGGACCTGCCGGTGACGTCGTTCTCGGTCTACAACTACGCGGTCATGCCCGGCTCGGAGGTGTTCTTCGCGCTGCAGAGCGGCGCCACCCCGCCGTGCCCGAGCACCCGCGAGGCCGACGAGATGTACCAGTACCTGCACACCACGCTGATGGACGCGGGCTACCTGGCGCTGACCTACAACGACTTCATCGAGCCGATGCGGCCCGAGTGGGAGGCGGCCGGCGTCAAGACCTACCCGGTGCTGAAGGACGGCAGCAAGCCGTACCGCGGCCTGGAGACGGACACCTTCTACCTGACCGACCACCTGTCCCAGATCTGGGGCCGGTGCGGGGACATGGTGGCCATCGGCTCCGGTGCCTACGGGTACCTGAACAACCACATGTACCTCAACGAGCCGGACATCGAGGCGTACATCAGCCGCTGCAACGAAGGTCAGCTCCCGGTCGTCATGGGCGCCTACACCGACGAGCACGAGCAGCGCTGCCGCAGCCTCGTCCTCGGCCTGAAGCTGCTGCGGGTGAAGCGCTCGGTCTACCGCGAGCGGCACGGCGTCGACCCGTACGAGTACTTCAAGGACAAGGTCGACGACCTGGTCGCCAAGGGGCTCCTGGAGGTCGACGACGAGGCGATCCAGGTGACCTACCCGAAGGGCTGGTACTACATCGACAACATCTCCAAGAGCTTCTACTCGGACGCCAACTACCGGCTCCCGCAGCCGACCTCGGCGAGCACCGAGATCCTGAAGTGGCAGATCGACCGCACCGACGGCCGGAAGGGACTCCCCATTGTCCAGCTCTGAGACCACCCGCCGGACCCGCCGGGGCCGGATCTTCGACCTCGCCGAGCGCACCCCGCAGGGCGACCCGTTCGAGGACACCGACGAGTGCCGCGCGTACGACCGGAGCGTGCGCACCTCCATGATCATCCCGATGCAGCACATGATGAAGCTGATCGGGCCGGACTGCGGTCCGGACAAGGAGGTGCTGGAGATCGGCTGCGCCAGCGGTCTGCTGTCGCTGCGCCTGGCCGCCCAGCACCCCGACTCCACCTTCACCGGGCTGGACAGCAACGACGCCTTCCTGGAGGTGGCCCGGGAGAACACCATCTTCGCCAACCTGGTCTCCTACGGCGGCGACTTCGCCTGCGACTGGGCCCGGTACACCCGGCTGCCGTTCGAGGACGACAGCTTCGACGTGGTGTTCAGCTTCTGCGCGATCAACCGGTGGGACAAGCCGGCCCGCATCCTGCCCGAGCTGAACCGGGTCTGCCGCCCCGGCGGCACCGTGCTGCTGTACGACCTGGCGCGTGACGCCGACGAGGGCATGGTCTCCTTCGTCCTGCAGTACGCGGGCGGCGACGCCAACCAGTTCATGCGCTCGCTGCGGGCCTCCTACTCCACCGACGAGATGCGCGAGCTGCTGGACCAGCTCGGCCTCGAAGGCTGGAGCGTCAGCAAGGAGGGCATCAACCTGGTGGTCTCCTCCAAGCCGCGGGACACCGGGTACACGGTCGGCGAGCCCGGCATCTACGAGCGGATCTTCGACTGACGGTCCGCCGGCCACCGGCCGGGGGGGGGGGGGCGGGCCCCGCGCCCCGCCCCCCCCCCCCCCCCCCCCCCCCCCCCCCCCCCCCCCGCCCGCGCCGCCGCCCCCCCCGCCCCCGCCCCCGCCGAACCCCAAGAGCTGCTCGGCGGCCTCGTGCTCGTCGGTGTCCCGGCCCCA